>NZ_VMBJ01000042.1:14049-44705 GCF_010608305.1 Stenotrophomonas sp. AS012628
ATGCCATGCAGGCGCTCTCCCAGCTGAGCTATGGCCCCACGTCGCTGAGGAGCGAAATAATAGCCCTGCCCCAGGGGGTTGGCAAGCATTTGTTGCACTTTTCTTCACGTGCGTTGCGAAGCCGATGTCAGTCGCCTTTCGCCTGTGCAACGTTGTCGGTCAGTGCCGCCAGGATCGGGCACTGGTCCAGCGTGCCGTGACCGGGGCAGGCGTCGACCAGCTGCGAAAGTGCGGTGTGCATGCGCTGCAGCTCGGCCATCCGTTGCGCGATGTCCTGCAGGCGGGCCTGCGCGGTGTCGCGCACGCTGCCCATGTCCTGCGAGTGCTGATCGCTCAGTACGAGCAGCTCGCCGATCTCTTCCAGGCTGAAGCCCAGCGCCTTGGCGCGGCGGATGAATCGCAGCCGGCGCAGATCCTGCTCGCCGAAGATGCGGTAGCCACCCGCCGAGCGGGCCGCGGTCGGCAGCAGCTGCTGTCGTTCGTAGTAGCGCACCGTATCGATCGGCACGCCCGCCTGGCGGGCCAGTTGTCCAATGTTCATGGCGGATTCCTGCGGATGCTGCCGGCCATTGTGAAGCCTGGAGTCTGGTCGAGAGTCAAGGCTTGGCCCGGGTGCGCGCATTCAGCGCACTTTGCAACTTTCTTCATAGCCCCGCCGATGGGCCAGTTCCTACCCTTCGCCTGAACCGGCCGTTCGATGGCCTGCAACGAACCGAGGAGGTGGTCTGTGGAAGGATTCAGGAACGAAGGATTCGTCGAGATCGCGGTGGTTGAATACCCGGGAGGTGATCCGTCTGCCGCCTCCGTACTGGCCGAAATGGCGCACGTTGCCAATCGCCTTGCCCAGCAGCAGCGCCGGCCGTTCAAGCGGGTGCTGGTCACCCGCTGGATCGTGCCGGCCAGCCAGACTGGTGTGCACCGTATTGCGGGTGCGGAAATGCTCGATGCGGCCATCCCGGCTGTGATTGCGGTTCCCGGCCAGATCAGTGCCGGCGCGTGCCTGCGCGCGGATGAGGTCCTGCTGGACTGGCTGCGCGCGCACTATGACGGTGGCAGCCTGCTGGCCGCCGCCAGTGATGGCGTCAGCGTGCTGGCACGGGCCGGATTGCTGGCCGGGCGTACGGTCAGTGGCCCCGATCTCGGGCGCCATCCAGGCCTGCAGGCGCAGGCCGCGAGCTGGGTGCCGAGCGAGCGGGCGCTGGTGGATGACGGCGACCTGCTGACGGTCGGCGGGGGCCAGGCCTGGCGCTTCCTGGGCCTGCGGCTGTTGTACCGGCTGCATGGGCAGGGCGTGGCCAGTGCGGTGGCGCAGCAGCTGGGCATCACCGTGCCCGCCACGATCCAGCAGGATCTGGAACGCTTCAGCGCCAACTTCGCACATGGCGATCGTGATGTATTGAAGGCACAGCGCTGGTTGCACACCACGGCGGCACGCGGCGCCACCCTCGCCGCGATCTGCGAAGTCTCCGGATTGGAGCCGCGCACGCTGCAGCGGCGGTTCCTCAAGGCCACCGGCCTGCGGCCGATCGAGTACTGCCAACGGCTGCGCATCGCCAAGGCGCAGACCCTGTTGCAGCAGGGAGCGGGTATCGATGAGGTGGCCTGGGGCGTCGGCTACGCCGATCAGAGTGCGTTTCGCCGGTTGTTCCTGCGCATCGTTGGCATGACGCCGGCGAACTATCGGCGTCACGTCAGCAGCAAGCGCCGCGAGCGGCCCTTGATGCCGTCGGTGGCGGGCAGTCTGCGCGGGCTGCAATCGCCGTCGGTGATGCAACTGGGGCGCAGCGCGGCCTGATGCGGGCAGCATCGTCGGGCTTGCAACCGGAGCGCGACACTTCGACCATGCAGCCAGTGGACGATTGAACAGGTGGTCTGATGTCGAGCGTTGGGCCGGTGCCGATGCCGGTGGTATTGATTCTCGTGTGCGTAGTGCTGGCGATGGCCGTGGCGCGTCTGTGGCCACGCAGGAAGGACGGCATGCCGCTGCCTTCCGCACCCAGCATGGTTCTGGACATGCTGCTGGTGGGCCTGCTGTGTGGTCGCATCAGCTTCGTGGCCTTGAACTTCGCGCTGTATCGCGAGGCGCCGTGGAGCATTCTGCAGATTGCCGATGGTGGCTACCACCTCGCGGTTGTCCTGGTTGCGGGATTGGCATGGGGACTGTGGCGGTTGCGCGCATGGCGGGCGTTGCGCGCCCCGGTGCTGGGCGCGGCGTTGGCAGGTGTGCTGCTCTGGGCGGGCGGCAGTCAGCTGTTGTCCGCCTGGCAGGAGCGGCGGATGCCCTTGCCGGTATTGCAGGTTGCTGATCTGCAAGGGGGCAGAGTGGATCTCCAGCAGTTTCGTGGCAAGCCACTGGTGCTGAACCTGTGGGCCAGCTGGTGTGGTCCCTGCAGGCGCGAGATGCCGGTCTTGGCAGCGGCACAGCAGGCACATGCGGACGTGCAGTTCGTGTTCCTCAACCAGGGTGAAACCCTTGAGGAGGTCCAGGGTTTCGTTGCGCGCGAACGGCTCCTGCTGGGCAACGTATTGCTGGACGATGACGCTGCGGCATCCACGGTGCTGGGTGTGCAGGCCTATCCCTCGACCCTGTTCTTCGACGCCGAAGGGCGCCTGCGTGAACTGCACCTCGGCGAACTGACGGCAGCGGGTCTTGAACACAAACTGCGCCGGCTGCGGTAGCCTGCGCGGGCATCTCACTACGGAGTTCCCATGTTGTCGACTTCCCTGCGCACCGCCCCGGCGGTGCTGTTGCTGCCGGTCCTGCTGGCATTGGCCGCCTGCAGCCAGGCACAGACGCCGCCGGGCAAGACCGCCGCGGCACCGGCAGCGAGCGCCACAGCCGCTGCCAACAAGGGCGATCGCCCTGCGGTGCTGAAGGGCATCGAGAAGCATGGGTTCGAGGTCGTCGCCGAATTCGATGCCCCCGGTGGCCTGCGAGGTTTCGCCGGCGTGGTCGGCGGCCAGCAGCCGGCAGCGGCCTATGTCACTGCTGATGGCAAGCATGTACTGGTCGGCAGCCTGTTCGATGCGGAGGGCAACGATGTAGCCGCTGAGGCCGTTGAGAAGCTGGTGGCCTCGCCGATGTCGGCCAAGATGTGGACCAAACTGGAATCCAGCGCCTGGGTACGTGACGGCAAGGCCGATGCGCCGCGCGTGGTCTATACCTTCAGCGATGCCAACTGCCCTTACTGCCACAAGTTCTGGGAAGCGGCACGGCCTTGGGTCGATGCGGGCAAGGTGCAGCTGCGTCACATCATGGTCGGCGTCATCCGCGAGGACAGCCCGGCCAAGGCGGCGGCCATCCTCGCAGCCCGTGACCCGAGTGCAGCGCTGCTGCAGAACGAGCACGATTTTGATCGCGGTGGCATCAAGGCGCTGCCGAACATCAGCCGCGAAATTGCTGGCAAGCTCGATGCCAATCAGGTACTGATGATCGAAATGGGCTTCCAGGGCACGCCGGGCATTCTGTTCCAGGACGCACAGGGCCAGGTACAGCGTCGTGCGGGCCTGCCGCAGGGTGCCGATCTGCAGACGGTGCTCGGCCCGCGCTGACTGGCGCCAGCTTCATGAAACATTGCACAGGCCCGCATGGCAGCATGCGGGCCTGTTGCATTCTGTGGCCGGCCTTCCGGTTGCAGGCCCGCGCAACGTTGGTTCATCGTCACGTCTGAATCGTGACTGACATCAAGCATCGCGCCTTGATTCCAATCAAGGCCAAAAACGACAGGCGGATTAGCCTGTGACGCATGGAATACAGCGTCACTGCGCGACGGATGCCGCGCTCGCCACACCCTGATCAGGGTCGGCCGGCACAGCCATTCACGACATTCTCACTCCGTGCTTGTTACCCAGACCGCTGCGGTCGCCACCTCTTTGGCAGCGCGGCCTTGATGGAGTCGACATCGGTGCGGGCAGGGCAGTGTCATCGTCCTGTTGCCTGCAGTGCGCAGGCTGGCCGCCGCCGTCGACGCAGTATCCGCATTTCCAGCAACTGCAACGTGGGGCCGGAGCCGCGCATGCGTGCGTTCGGCCTGCGAGATGAACATGGACGTCCAGGGAGGATGCAATGCGCGTGGCGGTACTGAGTCTGGCCTGCTTGACCGTATTGGCGATCACGCCGGCATATGCACAGGCTGATGACAAGGAGGACGCGCAGGCGCTGCGCCGTGAGATCGCGGCCATGCGTCAGGTACTGGAAGGCATGCAGCAGCGGCTGGATCGGCTTGAGCAGCGCAATGGCGCGGTTGTGTCTGCCGTCGCGCAGATCCCTGCGCCTGCGACCGCACCTGCAGGCGCTACCCATCTGCTGCATCCCACCCAGGTGCCGGGCGTGGCACAACCGGTGCTGCCGCAGCGTGAATCGGTGGCCGATCCTTCCACCGCGGCATCGCGACCGGACAGTGCGGCCGGCCCAACCGACCCGGATCTGAAGGGGTTCTTCGCCATTCCCGGCACCGATACGGTGATCCGCATTGGCGGCTACGCCAAGCTCGATGCCATCGCCGATTCGCGCGCAGCCGGCGACGAAGATCAGTTCATTCCTTCGTCGATGCCAGTGGGCGGCCGTCATCGTGACGTGTCCAATTTCAACATCCATGCCAAGCAGACCCGCTTCAGTTTCGAGGCGCGGCGCCCGACCTCGCACGGGAACCTGCGCTTCTACCTGGAGAACGACTTCTTCGGCAGCAGCGATGGTTACGAATTCCGCCTGCGCCACGCCTATGGCCAGCTCGGCAATACCTACGCGGGCTACGGCTATTCCAGCTTCATGGATCCGGACAGCTTGCCTGACACGCTGGATTTCGCCGGACCGGGTGGTGCGGGCTATCTGCTGGTGGCCGGCATCCACCACAGCTTTGCGATGGGCAAGGGCAACACCCTGACTGTTGCCGCCGAAGATCCGAAGACTGAACTTGCCGGTGCCAGCGATGAGCGCGCGGCGGTGAACCGGCTGCCGGATGTGACGGTGACGGCGCGCATGGAGCGCGACTGGGGCCACCTGCAACTGGGCGCGGTGGCACGCAGCCTGGCGTATGACGGTGACGATGAGCGCGACCGGCGCATGGCCGGTGGCCTGCAGCTGAGCGGATCGGCGTCGGTGGGCGAGCGCGACCTGCTGCTGTTCGGTGCCCTCGGTGGGCGCGGCCTGAGCCGTTACACCGCTGACCTGACCGGCTCCGGGCTGGACGCGGTGGTCGGTGCCGATGGCCGCCTTGATGCGCTGGACCTGCACGGTGGTTTCGTTGGCTACACCCATTACTGGTCCGAGCTGTGGCGTTCGAACCTGATCGTCGGCCAGCTGACCCTGGAGCGGAATGCTGCACTGGCGGCCGACGCATTCCGTCAGAGCCGCTACGGCGTGTTCAACCTGATCTGGAGCCCGGCACCGTCGTGGACGATGGGCATGGAGCTGCTGTACGGGCGCCTGGAACAGCAGGGCGGCGCGCGCGGCGACACGGTCCGGGTGCAGGGCAGCCTGCAATACAACTTCATCAAGTAAGCGCCAGCGGCGTTACGCCAGCGCAACCGTCCCCACGCCCGGCCGCACCGGGCTCATGCCAGTACAGGAGATTGTCATGGCAGAAGCAAAGAAGATCGGGGTGGTCGGAGCCACCTTCCTCGTCGCCGGCAACATGATGGGCTCCGGTGTGTTCCTGCTGCCCTCCAGCCTGGCCAAGATCGGTACCGCCTCGATCTGGGGCTGGCTGATCACCACCGCCGGTGCGCTGCTGCTGGCGTTCGTGTTCGCCAAGCTGGGCAAGCTGGCGCCCAAGGCGGGCGGTCCATACGCCTATGCGCGCGACTGGTTCGGGCCCTACATGGGCTTCCAGACCAACACCATCTACTGGTTCGCCAACTGGATCGGCAACGTCGCCATCCCGATTGCGGCGGTCGGCTACTTCAGCTACTTCTTCCCGATCCTGTCCGAGCCGCTGGTGCGCTGCATCGCGGTGCTGATCCTGGTGTGGGCGCTGAGCTTCGCCAATGTGATCGGCCCGGCCTTCGTCAGCCGCGTGCAGACGGTCACCACCAGCTTTGCGCTGGTCCCGATCCTGGGCATCGCCATCTTCGGCTGGTTCTTCTTCGATGCCGATATCTTCAAGGGCGCCTACAACGTGTCCGGCGAGTCGAACTTCGGCGCGATCTCCAGCGCCGCGGCACTGACCCTGTGGGCGTTCATCGGCGTTGAATCTGCTTCGGTCACCGCCGGCGTGGTGGAAAACCCGGAAAAGAACGTGGCCCGTGCCACCCTGGCCGGTGTGTTCCTGGCTGCCATCGCCTACATCGCCAGTTCCTCGGTGATCATGGGCATGGTGCCCAACGGCGAACTGCAGACCTCCGATGCCCCGTTCGCGCTGGCTGCGGCCAAGGCCGTCGGTGGCTGGGGCGGTGCGCTGGTCAGCCTGTGCGCCTTCATCGGCGCGGCGGGTTCGCTGGGCGGCTGGATCCTGCTGACCGCACAGAGCGCCAAGGCGGCCTCTGACGACGGGCTGTTCCCGAGCATCTTCAGCAAGACCAACAAGGATGACGTGCCGGTCAAGGGCGTGCTGATCGTAGCGGTGCTGATGACCCTGGCGGTGCTGGTCACCTCCACCTCGGAAACCGCGTCGGCACAGTTCGACGTCATCACGTCGGCCGCCGTGGTACTAACCCTGCTGCCCTACATCTACTCGTGCGTGGCCTGCTACTTCGTGGTCGAGCGTTCGCACACCCTGGTCCATACCGGTGCGTTCTGGACCCTGACCAGCCTGACCGTTGTGTACTGCCTGTGGGCGATCTACGGCTCGTCGGGAACCATCGTGCAGTACGCCTTCCTGTTCGTGCTGTTCATCACCGTGTTCTATCCCTTCTTCAGCGAGGAGCGCCGCCAGCAGCGGCAGCGCGCCCGCGAGGCATCGGCCATCAGCGCCGGCGCCCAGCGTTCCTGAGTTCGACAAGGAGAATCAACGTGTACTTCAAGTCCCTGGACTATCCGGTCATTGTCATCGACAACGACTACGAGTCGCCGCGCATCGGCGGCATCCTGATCCGCGCCCTGGTGGAAGAACTGCGCAGCAACGACCAGCGCGTGCTGTGCGGCCTGAACCTGGATGATGCGCGCGCCGGTGCCCGCACCTACGTGGCGGCCTCGGCAGTGCTGATTTCGATCGATGGCAGCGAAGAGGTGGATGGCGAGTTCCAGCGCCTGACTGCCTTCCTGCGTGAGCAGAGTGCGCGCCGCGCCAACCTGCCGGTGTTCCTGTACGGCGAGCGCCGCACCATCGAGAAGGTGCCGAGCAAGCTGCTCAAGTACATCCACGGCTTCATCTTCCTGTTCGAAGACACCAAGAGCTTCATCTCGCGGCAGGTGATGCGCGCAGCCGAAGACTACATGAAGAACCTGCTGCCGCCGTTCTTCAAGGCGCTGATCCATCATGCGGCCGAGTCGAACTATTCCTGGCATACGCCGGGCCATGCCGGTGGCGTGGCGTTCACCAAGTCGCCGGTGGGGCGTGCATTCCACCAGTTCTACGGCGAGAACACCCTGCGCAGCGATCTGTCGATCTCGGTGCCGGAGCTGGGCTCGCTGCTCGACCATACCGGCCCGATCAAGGATGCCGAGGAAGAAGCGGCACGCAACTTCGGCGCCGACCATACCTTCTTCGTCACCAATGGCACCTCCACCGCCAACAAGATCGTCTGGCACGGCACGGTGGCGCGCGGTGACGTGGTGTTCGTCGATCGCAATTGCCACAAGTCGCTGCTGCACGCGCTGATCATGACCGGTGCAGTGCCGGTGTACTTCACCCCAAGCCGCAACGCGCACGGCATCATCGGCCCGATCAGCCTGGACCAGTTCACGCCGGAGTCGCTGCAGCAGCGCATTGCTGCCAACCCGCTGGCCAGCCAGGCCTACCAGGCCGGTTCCAAGCCACGCATCGCAGTGGTCACCAACTCGACCTATGACGGCCTGTGCTACAACGCCGAGAAGATCGCTGATGAGATCGGCAGCGCGGTCGATTTCCTGCACTTCGATGAGGCCTGGTACGCCTACGCCGCGTTCCATCCGTTCTACGAGAACCACTACGGCATGGCCAAAGGCAAGCCCCGTGAGCAGGATGCGATCATCTTCACCACGCATTCAACCCACAAGCTGCTGGCGGCGTTCTCGCAGGCCTCGATGATCCACGTGCGCAACTCGGCGCAACGCAACCTGGACGCCGAGCGCTTCAACGAGTCGTTCATGATGCACACCTCGACCAGCCCACACTACGGGGTGATCGCGGCCTGCGACGTGGCCTCGAAGATGATGGAAGGCGAGGCTGGCCGTTCGCTGGTGCAGGAGATGCACGACGAGGCGATCGCGTTCCGCCGCGCGATGCTGCACGTCCGTGACGATCTGGGCCGCGACGACTGGTGGTTCAGTGTGTGGCAGCCGACCCAGGTCGAGCGCAGCCTGGACAAGGGTGATACGCCGGCGCCGCTGGTGGCCAAACGCGAGGAGTGGTACCTGCAACCGGATGCCCATTGGCACGGCTTCGAGAACCTGGTCGATGACTACGTGCTGATCGACCCGATCAAGGTGACCCTGCTGACCCCGGGCCTGGCGATGGACGGCAGCATGGGCAAGCTGGGCATTCCGGCGGCGGTGCTCAGCAAGTTCCTGTGGGGTCGCGGCATTACCGTGGAGAAGACCAACCTGTACTCGGTGCTGTTCCTGTTCTCGATGGGCATCACCAAGGGCAAGTGGAGCACGCTGGTCACTGAGCTGATGGCATTCAAGGAACTGTATGACCGCAACGCGCCGCTGAGCCAGGCACTGCCGACGCTGGCGGCCGACTATCCCAATGCCTACGCCGGCTGGGGCCTACGTGACCTGTGTGATGCACTGCATGCGTTCAACCAGGAATTCGCGGTGGCCAAGGTGATGCGCGAGATGTACGTGGATCTGCCGACCCCGGTGATGACCCCGGCCGATGCCTACAACCACCTGGTGAAGGGCGAGATCGAGCGGGTCGACATCGAGCAGCTCAGTGGCCGCGTCGCCGCGACCATGCTGGTGCCGTACCCGCCGGGCATTCCGACCATCATGCCGGGCGAGCGCTTTGGCGACAGTGACGAGCCGATCATCCAGTCGCTGCGCATCGCCCGCGAACAGAACGCTCGTTTCCCGGGCTTCGAGTCGGACGTGCACGGGCTGATCATCGAGCAGGAGGGTGATGCGGTTTCGTACAAGGTGGAGGTGCTGAAGGCCTGACCGGCAACGGTCGGCCGTTCGGCGGACGATGGATACCGCGCGCGAGCAACGCATCCTGAAGTTCTCCATCGGGGTCACCCTGGCGGTGAGCGCGGTCGGCTTCGGCGGTGGCCTGCTGGTGGGATCGCAGGCCATCCTGTTCGATGGCGTGTACAGCCTGGTCGACGTCGCGCTGACCCTGGTGTCGTTGTCGGTGCTGCGGCTGGTGGCGCGGGAACAGAGCCCGCGCTTCCAGTACGGCTACTGGCACCTGGAGCCAATGGTCGAGGCACTCGGTGGGGTGATCCTGTCGCTGGCCTGCGTGTATGCGCTGGCCAACGCGGTGATTGGCTTGACCACGGGCGGGCATGAAGTGAAACTCGGGCCCGCGCTGTGGTGGGCGGCACTGCTGAGTGCCAGCAACCTGGCGATGGCGCTGTTTGTCGCCCAACGAGCGCGGCATCTGCGCTCGGCGCTGTTGTGGCTGGACGTGCGTGGCTGGCTGCTGGGTGGGTTGATGAGCCTGGCGGTGGTACTGGCCTTCGTACTGGCCCTGGCCCTGCAGGGGGGCGAATGGCACCACTGGGTGCCGTACCTGGATTCGATCGTGCTGGCGTTGATCAGCCTGGCGGTGCTGCCGGTGCCGGCGCGCAGCGCGTGGAAGGCCATGCGTGAAGTACTGCAGGTGGCGCCGGATGATCTGGACCGGCGCGTGCAGCAGGTGATGCAGGCATTCGTGGCCGAGCGCGGTTATGCCGGTTTTACCAGTCACGTGGCGAAGATGGGGCGGATGCGCTTCATCGAGATCCATGTGCTGGCCGACCCAGGTACGCCGCTGGGGTCGGTGGGCGAGGTTGATGCGATGCGCGATGAGATCGCGGTGCGGCTGGATGCGCGCGGCAGCACGTTCTGGCTGACCATCGATTTCACGGCATCCCCGGCGTGGACGTGAGCGGGGAACGGTAGAGCCGAGCCCATGCTCGGACGCCATTCGCGCAGCGCAGCGGAGCACGGGCTCGGTTCTACACGTCGGCGTGATCGTTGCGCGTGGCAGACCGGTCTGTTGCACCGGATCCGTTTGACCTCAACCTGGGTTGAGGTCACAGACTGCCTGCAACCCCCACGAGGCGCGCGGCATGAACCTGCTGACCACACCGGACCTCAGCCATGGCCTGCTGGAGCTGTCCAATCCTCCCGGCCTCTACGACCCTTCCGCGAACGGCTACTCCCACGTGGCGGTGGTGCGCCTGCCAGCACGGGTGATCCATGTCGCCGGGCAGGGCGGTGAAGATGCCCAGGGCCGTCTCTCGCCCAGTTTCGAAGACCAGGTCGGGCAGGCGCTGGACAACCTGCAGACCGCGCTGCGCTCGGCGCAGGCAAGCCTGGCTGATGTGGCGCGGTTGCGCATCCTGGTGGTGGACCACGACGAAGACCGGCTGGGCATCATCGCCCATCAGGTGCGGCGGCGCTGGCCGAACCGCGCCGCGCCCACCTGCACGCTGATCCCGGTGCCGCGGCTGGCGCTGGACGGCATGCTGTTCGAGATCGAGGCGGAGGCTTATGCCGCCTAGCGCAGGTAGTACTCCACCGGCACCACCAGCTCCTGCGGTGCCTTCAGTTCATCGGGAATGGGCGGCAGCGGCTGCGCGCGACGGAAGGTCTGCAGTGCGGCGTCATCGAGCATCGGCTGGCCACTGGACTGCTCCAGCCGCAGCGCCAGCAGGCGACCTTCGCGGTCGATGCTGGCCCTGACCCACGCAGTGCCCTGCTGCCGGCGCGAGCGCGCGGCGGCAGGGTAGTAGCGGTAACGCTCCAGCCGCGCCATCAGGCGGGCTTCCCACTGGTCGCTGGCGGCGCCGGCCTGGAAGTCCGCCGGTGGCGCGTCTGGAGCGGGCGGCGCGGCCGTGATCGATGCCGGTGCGGGACTTGCATCGGTCGCGGCCGCAGGCGGGGCGACCGGCAGTGGCTGGCGGCCCGTGCCACCCGTTTCGCTGGCGGCCAACTCGCCCTCGCGCGCCGCCGTAGGCTTGGGTGGCGGCGGCGACTTTGTGGGTTGCGATGCACGCGCCTGCTGCGCCTGGCTGGGGGTTTCGGCCTGGCGCTCCTCTACCGGCTGTGGCGGCGTGGCCGGTGCCAGCAGGCGCAGGCTGATGCGCACGTCCTGCTCCGGCGGCGGCAGCATCGGCGGCATTGCGACCCAGTGCACCAACAGCAGCAGTGGCAGCAGATGCAGGACGACGGTGATCGCGATCGCCTGCCAGTGTTGGCCACGCTCACTCATCGTCCAGCACCCACAGCAGATCGGCATCAGCTGCATCGACGGTTTCACCCGGTGAAGCCAATGCGATCACCAGCGCAGGCGTATCCGGTGACAGGTACCCCGGTACCCCGGTACCGCGCAGTACATGCCAGCGACCTGCTACCAGCAGCGCTGGCGCGGGCGCATCGAGCAGCACCCGCGCCATGCGCGTATCGCGGGCCTGTTGCACGGCCAGCATCCCTTCCAGCATCGGTGCCGCGTCTGCGTGCTGGGCCAGCACCACCGCCGACAGGCGCTGGCGGGCAGCGGCCAGCGGGAATCGCACGCCCTCGGTCGAGGCCAGCAGCGCGTTGACCTCGGCACGCGACAGGTTGCCGCCGAACAACGGCGTGCCTGCATCGGCAGCCTCCCGTACCAGGTCGCCATACGCGGCCCACGGCCAGCGCGTATCCCAGTCCAGCAGTTCCCGCAGGCGTGCACCTTCGGCCTGGTGGCCCTTGGCCAGCCAGCGCTGCACGCGCTGCAGGCGTGGCTGGCGCTCGCTGGCGATCATTTCCAGCACCAGTGAACCTTGCGGGCGCTGCCGCTGCAGGGCCTGCAGCAGCCAGCGCTGGGCGGCGTGGTCTCCGGCGAGATCATGGCGTTCACCCAGCAACAGCCGCTGGGCGTCCGCCGCGCGTGTCACGAATGCGGCTTCGTCCAGGTGCTGGCCAGTGGCCAGGTCGATCACTGTGCCGGGCACCGGCTGCGCGCCAGCCACCGCGGCCAGCGCGAGCAGGCATACGGGCAGCCAGTGACGGCTAGAACGCCACATTGACGCCCATCGAGACGGTACGGCCGCGGCCGTTGCCGCGGTCCAGGATCGGGCTGAAGATGCTGTCGATCGAGGCATTGTTGTCATAGGCCTTGTTCTGCAGGTTTTCGATGTTCAGCCACAGCGTGGTGTTGGCCTGGGGCTTGAAGCTCGCGTAGAAGTCCAGCAGCACGCCGGTGCCGCCGGTCTTGCGGGTCTGGAAGAAGTCGTAGCCCTCCTCGGTGGGCCCGGAGTACGCGGCGCGCAGGCCGGCCTGCACGCGCTGCTGCCACCAGCGGCCGCCTACGTCCAGGGTCCAATAGCGGTCCGGCAGGGCGGTGATGTCTTCCAGGTTGACGAACTCGATGGCCGGTGCGCTGGTGCGCGAGCGGGTCCAGCTGAGCGTGGCGTGGTAGTGCTCGCTGGCGTAATGCGCCTCCAGCTCGATGCCGCGCATGCGCACCACGCCGGGATGGTTCATCCAGCGGGTCGTGGCGGTGAAGTCGTCTGCATCCAGCACATCGGTCCAGGCATTGAGCTGCGGATCGCTGTCGATCGGCACCACCAGCGGTTCCACTTCCGGCGGATGCACGATCAGCAGGTACTGCGGCTTGATGTAGTCGCGGATGCGGTTGTCGAAGCGGGTGACCCGCAGCTGTGCCAGGTCACCCTCGACCAGCAGCGAGTCAGTGCTGAGGTTGGCGCCGAACTGCAGGTTGCGCGAGCGCTCGCGGCGCAGGAACGGATTGGCGCCGATGCCGTCGGCGACGCTGGCGTCCTCCAGCGGGATCTTCTCGAAGAACATCTCCTGCACGCGTGGCGGCCGTGATGTGCGCGAGACCTCGGCAAACAGCTGCAGCCAGTCAGTGGCCTGCAGTGAAACCGCCAGGCTCGGGCTGAGTGCGCGCTCGCTGCGACGCACGTCGATGTCGCCGCCATTGATCTCCGCGCACTGGCCGGGCACATCCGAGCACACCGGGATGTGGCCACGGATGCCGAAGCGGTCCTGGCGCAGGCCGGCAGTCAGCGCGTAGATGTCGTACTGCAGTTCCAGCGTGCTGAACACGCTGTCCAGCTGGCTGCGACCCTGCGGGTTGGCACCGCGCAGGATGGGCGTATCGGCCACATAGATGTCCGACTGGTGCTTGATTCCGGTGTTCCAGCGCGCCTGCAGTGCGCCGATGTCGAAGCGACTGGTGTTGTCGACGGTCCAGCTGCTCAGGCTGCTGTGGGTGCGGCGGCCGATGTAGCTTGAATCTTCCACCGGCGGATAGAACAGCCGGGTCTTGTTGCTCGCGAAGGTCGCGCGCAGGTCGATCCATGGCGAATAGGGCGTGTAGTGGTAGCTGGCGCGCTGGTTGCGCGCGGAAATCTGCCACGGGTAGTTGTGGTAGAAGTCGTTTTCGTAACGCATGTGGCTCAGGTCCAGCCGATGCTGGTCGCTGGGCTGCAGGCGTGCTTTCAGCAGCCAGCTGCTGGGCTGCTGGTTGCCGGGGTCTGCGTTGTTCTTCTGCCCACGCGCGGTCGCGTATTCGCTGCTGCGGCTGCTGCTGGCGGCGGCCAGCAGGCCGAACTGACGGTCGCCACCTTCTTCGCTGTGGCGCCATGCACCGGCGAAGGTGCGGCCGCTGCCATAGCCGTTGTTGCCATGGCGATAGCCGGCGCGCAGGCCCCAGTCACGGCCCTCACCCAGCAGATCGTCGATATCCAGGGTGCGGAAGTTGGCACTGCCGGCCAGCGTACCAGCGCCGTCACCGCCAGCGACCGCACCGCGCTGCACGTCCACACCGGCCAGCAGGAAGGGATCGACATAGGCGAACGGACCGCCCGAACCATGCCCGGCATTGTTGCGGAAGGTCTGGGTGACACCGTCGATCATGGTGTTGACCCGGCCGGCACCGGTCATGCCGCGGATGTTGACCTGCAGGCCCGGCTGGCTGCGCGAATGGAAGCTGTGGGTGCCGGGCATCGAGCGCAGCAGGCTGTTGCCTTCCTGGCGTTCGGCCATCGCCACGCGCTCGCTGCCGACCGAGGGCGCAAAGCCATCGCGGGTGGCCGGTACATACTGGCTGGCGCCGGCGCCCGGTGCCTGGCCGTGCGCGGTAGTGCCCTGCACCCGCAGCGGGCCGGTGCGACGGCTGCCATCGGTGCGTTCAGCCGGCGCCGGTTCCAGGGCGGCGCGGCGCGCATCGACGAAGCGCGGTCGCAGGCCGCTGCCTGCCAGCAGGCGCGACAGGGCCTGCGCATCGTCGAAGTCACCGCGCAGAGCAGGGGCCGAATGACCGGCAGGCAGCGCCGCGCCGATCACCAGGTCGACACCGGTCAGCCGGCTGTAGGCGTCCAGCGCGGCCGCCAGCGGCTGGGCGGGCAGATCGTAGGTGCGTGTGGCGGTCTGTGCGTGGGCACTGCCGGGCAGCAGCGGAAGGGCGCTGGTGCAGGCCAGCGACAGGGCAAGCACAAGAGGGCGGGGGCACAGCATCGGGGGCTCCAGGGGCTGACGCAGAACGTCGTCATCCTGGGTAGACGCAGTCGCAGGCCGGATGTCAGGGTCCATCACGCTGCTCCCTGCGTGGCGGCAGCCACACCTGTATGCCCGCGCCGAGGCGCAGCACGCGCACCTGCAGTTGCGTGGCCAGCTGGTCGCGATTGCTGGCTGCACCGTCGGCACTGCCGAGCAGGGTGACCGGCTGCTGGCGCAGCTGCTCGCCGACGACCCACGTATGCCCGCCATGCCAGCGGTCCAGGCCCTGCGTGACGTCGGCCAGCGGGGCCGAGACCCAGTGCAGGCGCCGCTCGCGCCAGGCCAATGTTCCGGGGGCAGCCGTTGTTGCATGGGCTGTTGCCTGCCCATCGAAGCGCAGCTGCTCGCCGTCGTCGGCCAGCATGCTGACGTTGCCGCTGTCCACGCGCACGCGATGCTCGGTAACGGTGACCACACTGCTGTTGCCCTGCACGGCAAGATCGAATGCGGTCCCCAGTGCAGTGACGGTGCCCTGTGGGGTATGCACCTGGAAGGGCCGGTCGGCATCGGCGGCGACCTGGAACCAGGCCTGGCCGCGCTGCAGCTGGAGCTGGCGGCGCTGCCCATCGATGCGCACCTTCACTTCGCTGCCGGGTGACAGCAGGACATGCGAACCATCCGGAAGAGTTTCCTCGCGGATCTCGCCAGCAGCCGTACGCAGTACCTGTGCCACGGGTGGCGAGACATGGCGGCTATAGAGACCCAGCGCGCACAGCAACAGAACCGCAATGCCGGCTTCGCGCAGGCGACTGCGTTGCCTGCGCTGCTGTTGCCGCTGCAGGCTGGGCGTCGCCGCACCGGCTTGCCACAGGTGCTGCAGATGCTGGTACTGCGCAGCATGTCGGGGGTCGGCCTGGTACCACTGGTCGAACGCGTTCTCGTCGCGGTCACCGTCGTGCCCGTCCAGCCACCAGCGTGCGGCTTCGCGCGCGATCGCGTCCTGGCTCATGCGCCGGGCACCTGCTGCAGGGCGACGAGGGCGCGCAGCAGATGGCCGTGCGCGGTCTGCCGGCTGATGCCCAGCTGGCGCCCGATCTCGGCCAGTGCCAACTGTTCCACCCGCGCCAGCAGGAATACCTGGCGCGAGCGCGGTGGCAGCGCGGCGATGATCGCGTCGAGGTGGCGCAGTTGTTCGGCGTCGAGCAGTCGCTGCTCGGGCAGCGGCGCAGGATCGGCGATGGCATTCAACTGCGTGTCATCCAGCACCTCTTCGCGACGGCGCTGGCGTTGCCGGTAGTGATCGGCGATCAGGTTGTGGGCGACGCGGTACAGATAGGCGCGGCCATTGCTCAACAGGCCACTGGTGGCGACTTTGACGACACGCAGCCAGGTTTCCTGGACGACGTCATCAGCGTCGCTGCGTTGCGGGAGTTTGCGGCGGACATGGGCGTGCAGCGGCCGGTAATGGGCCGCGCACAGCTGCGCGACATCCGTCGGTTCGACAGGCGTGGACACGGGGCGGGCGACAACTGGGAAAGGGAACAGCCCGCGGCGGCAAGGGCAGCGGCTGCACCTTACAGCAAAAGAGAATCATTTGCATCTATGGCATGAGGCGCAGCATGCATGGGCCACCGCGGCGTCAGCGCGGGCGATAGTCGCAGTGGATCTGCAGGGCTTCGGTGGGATTGTGATGCAGCTCGAAGCCGCAATGCTGCAGGCTGCGCTTCACCCGCGCGACCGCTTCGGCATGATGGGCGATGCGATGATCCTGCCAGCGCGGTGGGGTGAACACGCCCAGGGGCAGCAGCCGCAGCCGCTTGCCGTGCAGTACCAGTGAGACATCGATATGACGGCCATCGATGTCGTGGCCGTTGGCACCGAAGATGGCATCGATCTCATCCCGGCGCTGCGGGTAGCAGGTGCGAAACACCGCAATGCCGAGCCGTCGCACCACGCGGCGGAAGCCACCGAGACGGCTGTGGCTGGGTTCGAAGCCACGAGTGAGCAGCAGGCGCAGCCCGGCAGGCAGCATTGCCTGCGCGTCGAGCAGGCGTTGCAGTACCTCTTCTTCCAGTTGGATGCGGGTGGAGGGCCAGCGCGGGGCGATGAGCAGTCCGTGGTGGCGGCCGCGTTGCAGGGTCAGCATCCGTGAAGCTTCGCACGCGGGCGAACAGCCAGGGTAGTGCCGGCCGCTGGCCGGCAAACCTGTTCTCCCGTCGAATGCCGACCAGCGGCCGGCACTACCATCGCCGGGTCAGATGTCGCGGTACTGGATCTGCGAAGCCAGCACGCGCAGGCCATCGGCATTGCTGGACAGGATGCGCTCTTCGCCGACCCCTTTCTGCCGTTTCAGCTGGAAGCCCTGATCGGCAGGCAGCTGTGCGGCGATGGCGTCCATGCGTTGCAGGGCATCGGGGCCGCTGCAGTCGAAGTGGCCCCAGTAGGCGCCATCGCGGTGGATCTGCAATCGGTAGTTCATCGCGGTATCTCCGGCAGGTCCTGCAGCCAGTGGTCGAACATCGCAGTGGCGGCTGCGGCCAGTGGTGCGCCATAGCGACGCGCCTGCGCGCGCAGGTCGTTGGGATCGATGCCGGCCTGGGCCAGCTCCAGCGTGTGGCCGATCAGCCAACGCTCGAACTGGCGGGCGTCCAGTTCCGGATGGCATTGCAGGGCCAGTGCGTGGCTGCCGATGGCGAATGCCTGGTGACGGCAGGCCGGCGTGCTGGCCAGGCGGCGTGCACCGACCGGAAGTTCGAACGCCTCACCATGCCAATGCAGTACCGGAATGCCCTGCAGGGACTGCAGCGGTGAACGCTGGCCTTCATCGGTCAGCAGCAGTGGCGCAAAGCCGATTTCCTTGCCACCACTGGGAGCGACACTGGCACCGAGTGCCCGCGCCATCAGCTGTGCACCCAGGCAGATGCCGAGGGTCGGCCGCTGCTGCTGCAGCCGGCGCTGCAGCAGGGCAATGCTGTCGTTGACGAAGGGATACGTCTCTGTGTCATTGGCACTGATGGGGCCGCCCAGCACGACCAGCAGGTCGGCGGTTTCGGCGCTATCGAGGGCATCGACGCCGGCCTGCAGCACGTGCAGCTGCCAGCCCTGCGCCAGCAGCAACGGTTTCAGGGTGCCGAGGTCTTCAAAGGCAACGTGTTGCAGGACAACCGCGTGCTTCATGCCGGGGCTCCGCTGTTCGGCCAGTAGAAACTGTCCGGGGTGGCGCGGGCACCGAAGATGGCCTGGCCGACGCGGACCACGGTGGCACCTTCCTCGATGGCCACTTCGAAATCACCGGACATGCCCATCGACAGTTGCGACAGGTCGAGGCCGGGCGGGGCGGTGCGTTGCAGCTGGTCGCGCAGTTCGCGCAGGCGCACGAAGCAGGCGCGCACGCGCTCGACATCGGGGGTGAAGATGGCCAGGGTCATCAGGCCGCGCACGTGCAGGCGATCGAAGGCCGGCAGCTGCTGCACGAAGGCCTCGACCGCGTCGGGTTCCAGGCCGTACTTGCTCGGTTCGGCCGAGGTGTTGACCTGCACGAACACATCCAGCGTGCGGTCTTCCAGTTGCAGGCGCTGCTGCAGGGCCTCGGCTACGCGCAGGCTGTCCAGCGCCTGGAACTCGCTGGCAAAGCGCGCCACGTAGCGCGCCTTGTTGGTCTGCAGATGGCCGATCACCGACCAGTGCACGCCCAGGTCGGCCATCGTTTCGGCCTTGCGTTGTGCCTCCTGCACCTTGTTCTCGCCCAGTTCGTGGCAGCCTGCGGCCACCGCCATGCGGATGCGGGCGTCATCGACGGTCTTGCTGACCGGCAGCAGGCGCACGCTGGCCGGGTCCCGGCCGACGCGGGCGCAGGCATCGGCGATGCGTTGGCGCACCGTGACCAGGTTGGCGGCGATCTGTTCAACGGACTGGGCGACGGGCCAGTCGGCAGCGGCAAGGGGCATGCGGGCACCTCCAATGCAGGGTGGCCAGGGTGGGATACACTGGCACAGGACAAGAGATATTTTGGCATAGGACAAAATGAAAATCACCGGGCATAGCGCCGAGTCGATCTTCGACAGCATCCGCGACGGCATCGGCAAGGGCCGCCTGCCGGCCGGCAGCGTGTTGCCGCCGGTGCGTGAACTGGCCGAGCAGCTGGGAGTGAACCGCAACACCGTGGCTGCTGCCTACAAGCGCCTGGATGCGGCGGGCCTGGCCAGCACGGCGGGCCGCCGCGGCACGGTGGTGCGTGGCCTGCCGCCGCCGCTGGCGCGTGAAGGCAGTACGCCCGGGCTGGCCCTGCAGGACCTGGCCGGTGGCAACCCGGATCCACGCCTGCTGCCGAACCTGCGCCTGGCCCCGGCCGCACCACGGCTGTATGGCGTGGGCACGGTCGACCCGAGGTTGGAGGCGCTGGCACGCGCCTCGCTGGATGCGGACTGCCCGGAGGGCTATGCGCTGGAACTGACCCATGGCGCGGTCGATGGCATCGAACGCCTGCTGTCGGCGTGGCTGCTGCCGGGGGATCGCATCGCGGTGGAGGATCCGTGCTTCCTCGGCAGCCTCAACGTGCTCAACGCTGTGGGCCACGCGCCGTTGCCGGTGGCGGTGGACGCGCATGGCATGCAGGTCGATTCGCTGCGGCAGGCACTGGAGGCCGGTGCACGCGCGGTGTTGCTGACCCCGCGGGCACACAACCCGACCGGGGCCAGCCTGGATGCGAAGCGGGCGCGGGCGTTGCGGCAGTTGTTGGCGGCCTACCCGCAGGTGGCGGTGTTGATCGACGATCACTACGCGCTGCTCTCGCAGCAGGCCTATCACTCGGTGCTGCCGCTGGATGGCCGGCGCTGGGCGCTGCTGCGTTCGTTGTCCAAACCGCTCGGCCCGGACCTGCGGCTGGCCTGGCTGGCCTGCGATGAAGAGACCGCGATGCGGCTGCGGCTGCGATTGGCGTCCGGCACCGGCTGGGTCAGTCACCTGCTGCAGGATGCGGCGACCTCGGTGCTGTCGTCGGCAACGCAGCGGGCGAAGATCGCTTCGGCAGGTGAGCGTTACCAGCAGCGCCTGCGCTCGCTGCAGGAGTTGCTGCATGCGCGTGGCCTGCCGACACCGTTGCCGATGGAAGGATTGAACCTGTGGCTGCCGTTGCAGGCCGACAGCCATCCGCAGGTGCTGGCCCTGGCTTCGCGTGGATGGCATGTGCGCGCGGGCGAAGTGTTCTCGGTGGCAGCGCCGGGGCATGGCCTGCGCATCACCTGCGCTGCGCTGGGGGCAGCGCAGCTGCGGCAGCTGGCGGATGACCTGGCGGCGGTGTTCGCTCTGTAGCGTCGAGCCATGCTCGACGTTGCTTCGCCTTTGTAGAGCCGAGCCATGCTCGGCTGCTGTTGATAGAAGCAGTCGAGCATGGCTCGACGCTACACAAGCAGATCAGGGCGCGGCGTTGGCGCCGGGGCGCACGTAGTAGGACTGGCCGCTGTCATCGACGAACATCAGCTCCGGCTTGCCCTGCCAGGAGGTGAGCATGGCGCCGGTGTTGTTCTGGTGCTTGACCATCAGGCTGGCGCCGCGGTCCGGGTTGGCGACGACCTTGAATACTTCAGTGGTGCCGGTGGCATCGTCCAGGGTCAGCAGGGCTTCGCCGCCGCGGTCGCTGGTGCCGTAGCCGCCGCGTTCGGAACCATCGGGACCGAGCAGGATCAGGCCTGACAGGGCGGTGGCACGCGGCCCCTGGGTGCGGCCCTGGCTGAGCGGATCGGGAACCGGTGCGCCGAGGATCACCCGCGGCTGGCCGCTTGCATCGTGGATGACCAGCCCGCGCGCCTCGATGATGCGCTGTGGTGATTGGCTGCGATGCAGGCTCCAGGCGGTCCAGCCGGAAACCAGCAGGGCGAGGGTCGAGACCACCAGGGTGGTCAGCAGCAGCGCACGGGGCATCGGGTCGTCCTTCCTTGGATGTGCCGACGATAGCGGATGCGGACCGGCAATGGCCAGTTCGTTGTGTGACGTTGTGTATCGTCAGTGGAAATCGCGGCTGTGGCTGCGCAGTCCCTGCAGCAGTTCATCCAGGCAGTGCATGCGCTGCACGATGACGTGCTGCACGCCATCGACGCGTTCCAGGCGGCCATCGATCTGCATCAGCTGGGTATCGACCAGCACCCGGTGCTGGCGATCGGCCAGGTGTCGCCAGACCACGGCGTTGACCATGCCGGTCTCATCTTCGAGCGTGAGGAAGGTGACGCCGCTGGCGGTCTGCGGGCGCTGGCGCATGCGTACCAGGCCGGCGATGCGCACGCGACGGCCATGGCCATGCCCGGCCAGTTGTGCAGCGTCCAGACAGCCACGGCTGCGCAGCTGCGCGCGCAGGAACGAGATCGGGTGGCGGCCAAGTGTGGTGCCGGTGCTGCGATAATCGGCCTGCATGTCCTCCCAGGCGCTGGGCAGGGGCAACGGCACGCGGGCTTCGGCAGTGGCGCGGGCCTGGTCGAACAGTGGCAGCCGGTTTTCCACGCCGGAGATATCCCAGCGTGCACGATGGCGATGGCCACTGAGCCCACGCAGTGCACCGGCATCGGCCAGCAGGCCCTGCTGGCGGCGGTCCAGTGCGGTGCGCTGGCACAGGTCGCCCACATCGTCGAACGGGCGCTGCGCACGTTCGCGCATGATGGCCTGCACGACGGGTTCGTTGCAGCCATCGATCAGGCGCAGGCCGAGCCGGATCGCCGCCGGTCCCTTGCTGAAATCCAGCGTGCAGTCCCAGTCGCTGTGGCGCACGTCCACCGGCAGCACGCCGATGCCATGGCGGCGTGCATCCTGCAGCAGCTGGTCGGGGCTGTAGAACCCCAGCGGCTGGCTGTTGATCAGGCTGGCGGTGAACGCGGCGGGATGATGGCACTTCAGCCAGCAGCTGTTATAGGTCAGCAGGGCGAAGCTGGCAGCATGGCTTTCCGGGAAACCGTAATCACCGAAGCCCTTGATCTGCTCGAACAGGTGCTCGCCGTAGTCGCGGCTGAAGCCATTCTTCAACATGCCGGCCAGCAACTTCTCCCGATGCGGTTCCAGGCCGCCACGACGCTTCCATGCCGCCATCGAGCGGCGCAGGGCATCGGCTTGCCCAGGTGTGTAACCTGCTGCTTCCACTGCCAGCTGCATCACCTGTTCCTGGAACAATGGCACGCCCAGCGTACGCGCGAACACGCGTTCCAGCTGCGGTGGGTAGAGCGGATTGTCCGGATCGTTCAGTGCCTCCGGGCCTTGCTCGCGCAGGATCCTCCGCCGTTCCAGATAGGGGTGCACCATGTCACCCTGGATCGGGCCGGGGCGCACGATCGCCACTTCGATCACCAGATCGTAGAAGCAGCGCGGCTGCAGGCGTGGCAGCATCGCCATCTGCGCACGCGATTCGATCTGGAACACGCCGATGGTGTCGGCGGCGCAGATCATGTCGTAGGTCTTCGTATCCTTGGCAGGGATCGCATCCATGCGTCCACTGTGCAGGCCGTGCTGCTGCAGCATCGCCAGGCATTTACGGATGGCGGTGAGCATGCCCAGCGCCAGGCAGTCGACCTTCATCAGGCCGGTGGCATCCAGATCGTCCTTGTCCCACTGGACGACGGTGCGGTCGGCCATCGCCGCGTTTTCCACCGGTACCAGCGTCGACAGCGGGTGCTCTGAAATCACGAAGCCGCCCGGGTGCTGCGACAGGTGGCGCGGGAAATCGATCAGCTCGGTGGTCAGTGCCAGCAGCCGCCGCATCAGCGGTGTTTCCGGATCAAAGCCGCGCTCGCGCAGGGTCTCCGGCAGTGGTACGTGGCCGCCCCAGTGGTCCATCGCCGCGCCCAGTTCGTTGACCTGGTCCATCGGCAGGCCGAGCGCACGGGCGACGTCGCGGATCGCGCTGCGGCCACGGTAGCTGATTGCTACTGCGGTCAGTGCGGCGCGCTCGCGGCCATAGCGCTTGAACACGTACTGCAGCACTTCCTCGCGGCGCTCGTGCTCGAAATCGATGTCGATATCCGGTGGCTCGTCGCGCTCGGCGGAGATGAAGCGCTCGAACAGCAGGTTGCTGCGCGCCGGGTCGATCTCGGTCACGCCCAGCACGAAGCACACCGCGGAGTTGGCCGCCGAGCCGCGGCCCTGGCAGAGGATGTCCTGGCTGCGCGCGAAGCACACGATGTCCTGCACGGTGAGGAAGTAGGAGGCGTAGTTCTTCTGCTTGATCAACGCAAGTTCGTGTTCGATCTGCTCGCGCTGTGCCGGCTGGATGCCGTTCTTCCAGCGCCACGGGATGCCACGCTCGACCAGCACGCGCAGCCAGCTGTCCGGATCATGCCCTTCGGGCACCAGCTCACGCGGATAGGTGTACTGCAGCTGTTCCAGGGTGAAGTGGCAGCGCTCGGCGATGCGCAGGGTCTCGGCCAGCAGCTCAGGCGGGTACAACTGGGCCAGTGCGGTGCGTGGGCGCAGGTGGCGCTCGCCATTGGGGAACAGGCGCCAGCCAGCTTCGGCCACGCTGCAGCGGTGGCGGATCGCGGTCAGCGTGTCCTGCAGGGCGCGGCGGCGTCGCACGTGCATGTGCACATCGCCACTGGCGACCAGCGGCAGGCGGTGGCGTTCGCCGAAAGCCTGCAGCTGCTGCAGGCGGCGTGCGTCGTCGTGCTCGTGGTGCAGCTCCACCGCCAGCCACAGGCGATCATCGAAGCCGGCACGCAGCAGTTCCAGGTCAGTAGCGGCCGGTTGCCGGTCCAGCCACAGGCACAGCAGGCCGACGGGCAGGCCGAGAAGGTCCTCGCGCAGGCAGCGGTACTCGCCCTTGGCGGCCCGCCGCCGGCAGGTGGTGATCAACTGGCAGAGCCCCGTATAGGCGGCCTGGTCGGTGCACAGCAGGGCCAGTTTCGGCCCATCCTCGACCTGGAATTCGGCGCCGACAATCAGCGCCACGCCATGCGTCTTCGCCGCCTGCCAAGCGCGTACGATGCCGGCCAGCGAGCATTCGTCGGTGATCGCCAACGCTCGATAGCCTTGGCCGGCGGCGCGCGCGAACAACTCTTCGGCGATCGAAGCACCGCGCTGGAAACTGAAGGCCGACAGGCAGTGCAGTTCGGCGTAGCCGGGCAGTTCGCTGTGCATGGTGGCTCAGCCGAACCAGCCGTGCAGCATCCACGGCGCATGCGGGTCGTTGCGCTCACGAAAGGCCCAGCCGCGCTGGCCGTGAGCAGTTTCCACCACGTAATAGTCGCGCCGTGCATCGGCCTGATCCCACCAGCCCGATTCGATCCGCTCCGGCCCGGTGACGATGCGCAGCCGCGGATCACGCAGTGGTTGCGGCGTGTCCAGCAGCCAGCCGGGGCGCAGTGGCCAGTACGACGGAGGCTTGGCTGGCGGCTGGATGCCACTGGCGCGTTCGGGGCGATGGTCGGCCTGCACCGCCAGCGGCTGCACGGCGTCATCGCCCAGCCGCGCACGCAGGCGCTCGCGCAGCTGGGTCCATGGCATCGCCTGCGCTGGACGCGTGTCGAACAGATCGCGTGCGGCCGGCACGAACGGCGGCAGCTGCTCGGCCTGCAGGCGCAGCGCACGGCTGCCGGCGGGCAGGGCGAAGGCTTCCATGCGGTTGCGTGCGATCTCGAACAGCAGCGCGGGATCGCGCTCGGGCGCCAGCAGGCCGACGGTCAGCACGCTGGCCGGCAGCATGTCGTGCTCGAAATGCAGGTCGAAGCGCTGCACGCCGCCATCGCGCGAACACAGGAATGCGGCCAGGTCCAGCAGCAGGCGACGCAGCGGAAACAGCAGGGCCTGGCTGGATTCGATCTCGTATTCGAATTCGATGCGCGCATCGAAACGGTCCGGTGGCTGGTAGTAGCGCAGTGGCGCGGTGGGCAGCCCGCGCAGCGCATCCAGCTGCTGCAGCACGTCCGGTGCGAAGCGCCGGGCCAGGCTGTCGCGCGGCAGCTCGAGCACCGCACCCAGCGTGCGCAGGCCGGAACGGCCGAGTACGGTCACTGCTTCGCTGGGCAGGCCACAGCGCGGCAAGGGCAGCTGCGCCAGTGCCGCTGGCAGCTGCTGCGCATCGATGCCGAGGCCGTCGTGAACGTTGGCCAGCACGCGCGCGGCATGCGCGGTGGGCGCGGCCACCAGGCGATGGCGGAAACCAAGCTCATGCAGTTCGTTGCGCAGCCGCTGCTCGATCGTCAGCCAGTCGCCGAACAGGGCACGGCTGGCACCGATTTCCATGACCAGCGCGTGCGGAAAATCGAGGCTGACCTGCGAGCTGTAGGCATAGGCCCAGCTGGCCAGCAGCTGCCGGGTGTGCTGTTCGGCGCTGGGATCGTAATCGTGCAGATGCAGGTCCTGCACCAGTACCTGCGCAGCCGACAGCAGCATGCCCGGGCGCAGCCCCGCTGCGCGTGCCGACGGGCTGACCGCACGCAGTACGCGACGCTGTGCCGGCCCCTGCAGCAGCACCAGTGGCCGCTGCGGGTCGGGCTGCAGGCGCAGCACGCTGTCCAGCGCCAGCTGCGGCAACAACAGACAGGCCCAGTGCATGGCGCGGCCTCAGTGGGCGATGGCCAGCGGCAACGGCTGCGCCGGCGGCAGGCCGCCACGGCACTTCAGCACCCGCACCTGGCCGTGGTCGAGCTGCAGGCGCAGGCTGGCCGGGGAGGGATTGCGCGCCGCCTGCGCCTCGCGGAACACGAAGCCCAGGCACTGGCCGCTGTCGGCCGCCACCTGCAGGCGGCGCAGTGAGCGGTCATCGGGCTGGTGTGGCCAGCACAGCACTGCTGCACAGGCGGCCGAGCGCAGGCACTGTTCGGTGGCCCACAACGCTTGTTTCGGCGCGGCGTGGATGATCTGCAGCTGGGTCAGATCCAGCCCGGCCGCTGCCCAGGCCGGAGCGTGCGGGCGATAGGGCGGGGCGACCAGCACGATCGGGCGGTCGCGCTGGCTCAGCTTCGCCAGCGCTGGCCAGACCAGGGCCAGTTCGCCGACGCCGGGCGCGGCCTGCAGTACCTCGCATAGCCCGCTGCTGGGCCAGCCGCCGCCGGGCAGGCGCGCATCCAGTGCCGGGTGACCGCTGGCCAGATGGTCGCTGGCCGGCCCCTGGCGGGCCGGGCCGCGCCACAGCTGGCGGCCGTCAAGCAGCCGGTCGAGGGCGACGACGGCACCCATCAGCGGGTCCTCCAGGGGAGGCGCCGGGCAGGCTGGAAGCGGCAGGAACGGGCGGAAACGGCGAGCATGACGCGAGTATCGACGGGCCGATATCAGGGGCTGAGACCGGACATGCTACTCGTCTTGTGAGTAGAATTACTAATGAAATCGGAGGATCAGATTTCAGGTTGCTGAAGGGGTAGGGGTGCCGACCAAGGTCGGCCCCCCGGCATGGCCCGGCGCTACCCGGGTATGCCCCCGGTTACGGGCGGACCGGCAGCGCGACCGGGCGCAGCGGCGCGGCATCGCCACCGCGGATCTTCAGCGGGCCGCCGATGAAGGCGAACTCGTAGACCTTGTCGTGGGCCAGTTCGTCCAGCGCCACCAGCTCGATGATCGGCGCGCCCTGCTGGGCCAGCAGGTAGGTGTGCAGCGGCACGTAGTCGTCGGACACCTCCGAGGGGAAGGTCTCGAAGCTGAGGTTGTCGGCACCGACGATCATCGCGCCGCTGTCCTCGATCAGGAAGCGCGCCGCGTCCAGGCCCATGCCCGGCGGGTTGGCCATGTAGGCCTTGGGCTGTTCGAACAGGCGCATGCGGCCGGTGCGGATCAGCACCACGTCGCCCTGCTGCAGTTTCACCTTCTGGCGTGCCAGCGCATCCTTCAGGTCCTGGCGGGTGACGCGGTAGCTGTCCGGCAGCATGTCCACGCCCTTGGCGGTGGCCACGTCGATCAGCACGCCACGCGCGATCAACGGCGGGAACTTCTCGATGCCGGTGACATTCCAGCCACGGTCGCCGAGGTGTTTGTCGGCCTCGAAGCCATTCCAGATCTTTCCATGGATGCCGAAGTGGTTCAGCGCATCGATGTGGGTGCCGGTGTGGCTGTACATCGAGAACGCGGTGCCGGTGTAGCTGCGGGTGAGGTTCATGGTTTCGCCCACGCCCATCGGATCATCCATCACCGTGCCGCGCGGGGTGTGGGTCATCCAGAACTGGTAGTGCGGGTCGCCGGCATCCTGCCAGCTGGGCATGCCGACGTAGTACTCGGTGGCCAGGTCATAGGCCTTGCCGCCGCTGACCCGCGACAGGATCGCCGCACGCGAGGCCTCGGTGATCAGGTTGAGGCGGCCGATCTCGTCCTTCGGCCCCCAGGGGCTGGTGCCGACCTGCTGGCCGGAGGGTACGCGTTCGTGCGCGGACACGGTGGTGGAAGCTGCGGTGCCGGCCAGCAGCAGGGCCAGCGCGGTGGCCAGGGTACGTGGGGTCATGGGGAATCTCCTTGCAGGGTGGGGGAGGGTGCGGCTCAGGCCGCGACCAGGTGCGCCAGGGCCTGGCGCAGGTGTGGCAGCGGCAGGGTCTGCAGGCGCAGGCCGTTGCCGCCGATCACGGTGGGTATGGAACGGATGCCGAGGGCAGCGGCTTCGGCGCGATCGACCTGCACGCGCTGGCGTACTGCGTCGCTGCGCATGTGGTCAGCGAAGGCGCCACGTGGATGGCCCAGCGCTTCGGCGATATCCAGCAGGACTTCGGCGTCGCCGATGTTGCGGTGCTGGTGCAGGTGCGCCCACTGCACGGCATCGAACATCGCGCCATGGGCGTCGTTGCCACCGAGCATGCCGGCAGCCTGGCAGGCCAGTGCGCCGAGCCAGCCGGACGGATACTCGAAGTCCTGCGCGCGCATGCCTTCGATATCGATGCGCGCGGTGTCTTCATGCGCGGCGCAGTCGGTCCAGTGGCGCAGGATGATCGCCTTGGCGCGCTCCATCGAGCCGAACACCTCGACCATCTGTGCGCGCGAGTCCTGCAGCACGAAGCTGCGGTGGCGCACCTGGATGGCGAGTTCGGCGGAGACCTGCTTCAGGCGCGGGGCCAGCACGAAGCACCAGCCGCAGACCACGTCGTGGAAGAAATCGACCACCGGCGCGGCGGTGGCGGGGGAAGGAACGGAAGACATCTGCCTGCCATCGGTGAGAGGGGAGGCGGCAGAGTAGGCAGCGCGGCGTGGCCGAAACAGCACGCCGCGGGCAGCTCAGTTTTCGCTGGCGGTTACGAATCCAGGCCAGCGCAGCCGGGCAGCTCGGCGTGCAGGAAATCGATGAAGGCGCGTACCTTGGGTTGCAGATGGCGCGACGTGGGGTAGACCGCATGCACGAAGCGCGGCGGATAGCGGTGGTCGGGCAGCACCTGCTGCAGTTCGCCCTGGGCCAGTGCCGGCGCGGCCAGGAACGAGGGCAGGGCACCGATGCCCATGCCGGCCACCAGCAGGTCGCGCAGCAGCAAGCTGTTGTTGACGGTGACGCGCGCGGGCAGGGTGATGGTCACCTGGCCATCGGGACCGAGCAGCGGCCAGCTGCCGGGGGAGTCGGACAGGCTGTAGGCCAGCACGCTGTGCGCCTGCAGATCGTCCACCGCCTGCGGTGCCGGATGCTGCCGCAGGTAGGACGGGGCCGCGCACAGCACCTGCTGCAGCGACGCCAGCCGGCGCGCCACCAGGCGTGAATCATCCAGTTCGGCACGCAGCCGCAGCGACACATCGAAACCCTCACCGACTGCATCGAGCAGGCGATCTTCCATCACCAGGTCCAGCGACAACTGTGGATGCTGCTGCAGGAAGCGCGGCAGCAGCGGCGACAGCGTGCTCAGTGCGAATGACTGCGGCGCGTTCACGCGCAGGCGTCCGGCCACCTCGCCGCGCTGTTCGGCGATGCCGCGTTCCAGCGCGTCCAGCTCGTCGAGCAGGCGGCAGCATTCGCGGTAATAGGCGTGGCCGGTTTCGGTCAGGCTCATGCGCCGCGTGGTCCGCTGCAGCAGCACCACGCCCAGGTGCGTTTCCAGCGTGCGCAACTGCTTGCTCAGGCCGGCCGGCGACATGCCCAGGTCTTCGGCGGCACGAGCGAGCCCGCCGCGTTCGACGATGCGGCGGAAGGCGCGCATCAGGTTGAAGGAGTCCATGCCGGTCCCGGGCGCGATGAGAGCATCATTGTAGATCCACGCCATGCGTGGATGTGGGAAGCGTGGTGCCCGCAGGGTTGCGCCGTTTGTTCAAGCCAGCAACCCACACGCCACGCCAGCATGCAGGCCCCTCACTTCCCGGGTTGCCCATGAAGCACTGGATGCTCCGCCTGTATGCCCCGCTGTTCCTGCTTGGATTCGTCGCCACTGCCGTCGTCTGGGTCGGCCACTGCCATGGCGATCCGTTGTGGCTGCTGGCCCTGCTGGCGATCGCCATTGCGGTTTCGTTCGTCGCCGAGCGCGCCTGGCCGTATGACCCTGCGTTCAACCGCGACCACGGCGACCGTGTGCGTGACGCCCTGCACGCGCTGGTCAACGAAGGCCTGAACCTGTTGTCGATCGCGGCGGTGCCGCTGCTGGCGGCGATCATTCCGTGGCAGTTGTGGCCGCTGCAGTGGCCGTTCGCACTGCAGCTACTGGTGGCGATCATCGCTGCCGATCTCGGCATCACCCTGGTGCACTACGCCAGCCATCGCATCGGCTGGCTATGGCGTCTGCATGCCGTGCATCACAGCGTGACCCGCATGTATGGCTTCAACGGGCTGATGAAACACCCACTGCACCAGGCCGCCGAAGCGGTGGGCGGCGTGCTACCGCTGCTGCTGTTGGGCCTGCCGATGCCGGTGGCGGCGGTGCTGGCCTTCGCCATTGCCATCCAGCTGCTGCTGCAGCACTCCAACGTGGACATGCGTCCCGGCGTGCTGGGCCGGGTGATGGCCTGGGCGCCGCTGCACCGCTTCCATCACATGCGTTACGGCACCGCCGGCGACGTCAACTTCGGCCTGTTCCTGACCGTCTGGGATCACCTGCTGGGGACTGCCTTCGATGCGCCGGGCTATCGGCTGCGCCAGCACGACCTCGGCATCGGCAGCCAGCCGGACTATCCGCGCGATTACCCCGGGCAACTGCTGGCGCCGTTCCGAGAACTGCCACATGGCGAGGTGCCGGAGCTGCCGGAAGGTCTGCGCAGGCGCGGATGATGGGTCGTGTCAGGCCGCGTGCAGCTGCAGGCCCTGCAGTTGCGCGGCACTGATGCCGAACATGCGGCGCAGGCTGCGCGACAGATGGGCCAGATCGGCGAATCCAGCGGCATGCGCACTGTCGGTCAGGCTGTGGCCGTGCAGATGATGCGTGAGTGCATTGCGCAGGCGTTGCCACAGTACCCAGCCGCGGAGTGTCACCGCCAGGTCGGACTGGAAACGCCGGTGCAGCTGGCTGGCCGACAGGTGCGCCGCCTCGGCGATATCGGCGGCCGGCACCGGGTCAGGCAGGTGCTGGGCGATACGGGCCAATGCCGCCTGCACGCGGCGGTCCAGCGGTTGTGGGCGGCTCAGCCGTGGCAGCCAGTCGCGTAGCTCCATGGTATTGCCCGGCAGTGCGTGCAGATGCTGCTGGATCTGCGTGGAATCGGCATGCGCGGGTTCGAGGAACACCGTGCAGCCCGCTTCCGGCGCCGACAGGATCGCATGCGTCTGGAAGGAGGGCAGCCACAGCCGTTGGCCCTGCTGCCGTACGCCATCGACTTCGACCTGCCAGGGCGTACCGTCGCTCAGCAGCAGTTGATGGGCGTAGTGCGCATGTACGCTGCTGTCACCGGCATGGCCCTGCAGCACCGCCACGTGAGCATCCAGCAGCAGCGTGCCATTCCAGGGCAGGGCGGGGGAGGACATGGAGGGATTGTAGATCCACGCCATGCGTGGATGAATCTCCATCGGAATCGAATATTTCGAATTGGAATCGAAAAGAATCCACGCATGGCGTGGATCTACCGTGTCGACCAA
>NZ_VMBJ01000043.1:0-42115 GCF_010608305.1 Stenotrophomonas sp. AS012628
GGGACGCGTTGGGGCGCATGCGGGGGCGCGATGGGGGCGGGGAGCCGGCCATTGTACTGCTGCACCGCAACAGCAGCAGCCACGCCGGGGGCAAATCAGTGTTTGATCGATGGGATTGCGGCACGCCGGGCACGGGCTCGGTGCTGCAGCGCGTGCGGCCCCCTGTTGCCGGCCTCCTGCATGTGATGACGACACGGCGGTCGGCATGATGGGCGTGCAGGGGCTGTGGAATGCTGGAACAAGGAGGATGTCGATGCAGGAGTTCAGGCATGTGCTGGAGACGCGCGGGCGCTATCAGCTGGTAGCGGTGTCCTACGCGCCGGTGTACGCTCCGGGCGATGTGGTCGGCCATGCGGTCGTCGCCGACGATGGGGATCGTCTGACCGACCTGGTATCACTGGCCGAAGCGCGCCAACTGCTGTTGCAACGGGTGCGTGAAGAGGGCGAAGAGCCCGGGCTGGAGAACGAAAACCACCTGCGGAAGAAGGCGTCGCGCTGGCGCCGCCGCTAGGCCGTCGCGCCCTTGTGCGCATCATGGAGGATTCGGGTGTTGCCCAGTAAGAAGTATCTGCTCATCGCCATCACCACGCTGGCGACCCTGTTGCTTGGTTTCGTGTTTTCCGGCTACCTGACGTTGTTGTTCCTGGGCCTGGATACCAAGCTGTTCACCTGGAACACCTATTACCAGTACTTCAATGCGCTGGACCAGCCACAGGTCGTGCCCTTCGTGGGCAAGATCAAATGGGCTGGCTACGTGGGCTTCGGTCTGCCGCTGCTGGCCCTGCTGGTGACCGGCCTGGTGCTGCTGCTGAAGAAGGACAAGCGCTCGCTGCATGGCGACGCGCGTTTCGCCACCGGCGCCGACCTGTCCAAGCATGGCATGTTCAAGAAGACCGGGCAGAGCATCGTGGTCGGCAGCCATGGCGGCAAGCTGGTGCGGCTGGACGGCCAGCAGTTCGTGATCCTTGCGGCACCCACCCGTTCAGGCAAGGGCGTGGGCGTGGTCATCCCGAACCTGCTGGAGTACGGCGAATCGCTGGTGGTGCTGGACATCAAGCAGGAGAACTTCGACCTGACCAGTGGCTGGCGCGCCAGTCAGGGCCAGGAGATCTACCTGTTCAATCCCTTCGCCGAAGATCGGCGCACGCACCGCTGGAACCCGCTCAGCTATGTCTCCGATGATCCGGCATTCCGGGTGTCGGACCTGATGAGCATCGCCGCGATGCTGTATCCGGACGGCGCCGAGGACCAGAAGTTCTGGGTCAGCCAGGCGCGCAACGCGTTCATGGCCTTCACCCTGTATCTGTTCGAAAACTGGGACGACGAGCGCAGCAGCGGCTTCCCGGGCGGCTCGGGCGCGCCGACGCTGGGTTCTGTCTACCGGTTGTCATCCGGCGATGGCACCGATCTGAAGAAGTACCTCAAGGCCTTGTCGGAGCGTTCGTTCCTCAGTGGCAACGCGCGTTCGGCGTTCGCCAACATGCTGTCCCAGGCCGACGAGACCTTCGCCTCGATCCTGGGCACCTTCAAGGAACCGCTCAATCCCTGGATCAACCCGGTGCTGGACAAGGCCACCAGCAGCAACGACTTCCTGCTGACCGACGTGCGCAAGAAGAAGATGACCATCTACATCGGCATCCAGCCGAACAAGCTGGCCGAGAGCCGGCTGATCATCAACCTGTTCTTCAGCCAGCTGATCAACCTCAACACCAAGGAACTGCCCAAGTCCAACCCGGACCTGAAGTACCAGTGCCTGCTGCTGATGGACGAATTCACCTCGATCGGCAAGGTCGAGATCATCGCCTCGGCGGTGTCCTACATGGCCGGTTACAACATCCGCCTGCTGCCGATCATCCAGAGCATGTCCCAGCTCGATGCCACCTACGGCCGGGAAGTTTCGCGCACGATCATCACCAACCACGCGCTGCAGATCCTGTACGCGCCGCGCGAGCAGCAGGACGCCAACGACTACTCCGACATGCTGGGCTACACCACCATCCGCAAGAAGAACGTCACCCATGCCCGCGAGAAGACCCACAACTTCACCGAGGAGCGGCGCGCACTGATGCTGCCTCAGGAGCTGAAGGCGATGGGGCCGGACAAGGAAGTATTCCTCTACGAGGGCATACCGCATCCGGTGAAGTGCGACAAGATCCGCTATTACAAGGATCGCTATTTCACGTCGAGGCTGCTGCCGAAGGTCGACGTTCCGATGCTTAACGTCTAATTCACGTCGCTAAATTTGTGACGTGGATTCATATTCACTGACATGAAATCGTGACCTGAGTCAAAAATTCGGCATCTGTTCATAGATTTTCAGACTTGTCTGACATGGAATTGACGCGTGGTTGTGTAACTCTGTGTTCGTCATCCAGAAGTGTGTGCTGGATGGCAAAAGTTGTAACGCAGGGTGGCCAGGAGTTTGTGCCATGGAAACAAGGATGGTTTCGACGTTGGTGAGGGTGTGCGGGTGTGTCGTCGGCAACGTCTGGCGGCCCCGCGACTTGGTTGGCAGCTTTCGGGCTGCAGGGGAGCCGGGGCAGGTGTGCTGCATGCCAGCGCGTCTCCCCGATTCCGGCGTGCGCCATGCAGCGCCGGACGACCAGGGAACCAACGCTCGGGACTGCTTTTTCGTACGTCAAAGTGAAGCCCGTATGAATCAGGCGTTTATCGCGAAAATCTCCATCGCCGCAGTCGCGGCGCTGATGGTGGCAGGGTGTGCCACCAAGTCCGCCCCCGATTTCGGTGGGCGCTGGAAGCCGGTCAATCGCTTTGCCGTGGCGACGACCGAGATCCCGCTGTACTCCAGCTACGTCTACCAGGCCTCGCCGATGGATGGCACGCTCAAAGCCATGCTCGAGCGCTGGGCCAAGGATTCCGGACGAACACTGGACTACCGCCTCAACTCGGACTTCACGCTGTATGGCGCGGTCTCGAAGATCGACACCACCAATGCACAGCAGGCTGTGATCGATCTGACTTCGGCGTATTCGGCGCAAGGCATCTCCGTCTCCATTGTTGGCAACCAGATCGTTGTGCAGAGCGCTGGCTCGACGCCCACCGCGTCGGCGCAGGGCGCTGATTCCAACAGCGGCACCTGAGTCCACCTCGAAACCATCGAACGTGCTGCTCCCCGCGCCTGTCGCAGGGGCTCCATGCCCATTGATGTTTCAGCAGTACGGAAGAATCCATGTTCCGCAAGAAGGATCCCGGCAACAGTCCCAAGGTCGAGCAGTCGGTCGCCAAGGCGGTCAGCTACGAGATCACCGTGGCCGACATGGCGCGTCGCAGCGAGCGGCGCGCGTGGTGGGTCGCCACGGGCTCGTTGCTGATGTCGCTCGCACTGGCGGGCGGCTACTACTACATGCTGCCGCTGAAAGAGAAGGTGCCGTTCCTGGTGATGGCCGACGCGTATACGGGTACCGCGACGGTCGCGCGCCTGCGTGGCACGTTCCAAGGCGAGACCATCACCGCCAACGAAGCCATCAATCGCAGCAACGTCGCCCAGTACGTGCTGGCGCGCGAATCGTACGACTCGGCGGTGATGGGCCTGCGCGACTGGGAACTGGTGTTCGTGATGTCCAACGGCCCGGTGTCGCAGTCGATGCGGCAGCGATATGCCGGCAACAACCCGCAGAACCCGTTCGTGATGTACGGCCGGGAGAAGGCCATCCGGGTCAAGATCCTCAGCATCACGCCGCTGGGCGCAGAGCCCAATGGCAGCTTCCGCGGCGCCTCGGTACGCATCCAGCGCAGCCTGCTGGACAAGCGAACTGGTGCGTCCACGTACCTTGACAACCAGCTGGTGACGATGCGCTTCGAGTACAACCAGAACCTGGCGCTGTCCGAGCAGGATCGCATCCTCAATCCGCTGGCCTTCCAGGTCACCGAGTATCGCGTCGACAACGACTACTCGCGTGGCGTTCCGGTGCCGGACGACGGCGCCATGCAGGCGCAGGCGCAGCAGGCGGCACAACAGGCAGCGCAGCAGGCGCAGGGCGTGTACGACCCGAACAATCCGGCCGCCGCCACCATGATCGACCCGGCCACCGGCCAGCCGGTCGCGGCACCGGTGCCGGCCAACGGCCAGGTCGCGGGCCAGCCGATGCCAGGTCAGCCTGTGCCGGGACAGCCCGTGCAGGGGCAAGCAATGCCAGGGCAGGCCATGCCCGGACAGCCGGCCATGAGGCCGGTGCAGAACAATTCCACCGGAACTGCTGATGGAGCAAGCAACCGATGAGTAGTCGAAAGATCAGGGGACGCGCGCTGGCGCTGCTGTCGATGTTGTCGCTGTTGTTTTCTGCAGCAGCGATGGCGCAGGCGGTGGACCACTACGAATACGAGAAGGACCGCATCTATCCGGTTCGCACCGGCCTGGGACTGACAACCCAGATCGAGCTGAGCCCGAACGAGAAGATCCTCGACTACAGCACCGGCTTCAGCAGCGGCTGGGAGCTGACGCGCCGCGAGAACGTGTTCTACCTCAAGCCGAAGAACGTCGACGTGGACACCAACATGATGGTGCGCACCGAAACCCACTCCTACATCTTCGAACTGAAGGTGGTGGCGACCGACTGGCGTCAGCTGGAGCAGGCGCGTCGTGCCGGCGTGCAGTACAAGATCGCCTTCGTCTATCCGAATGACACCGTGTTCGGCGTCGCCCAGGAAGCGGTCGAGGAAGAAGCCAAGCCGTTGCTGAGCGCTGAACTGGCCAAGGATCGCCAGTACAACTTCAACTACTCCTACTCGACCAGCAAGGCGAAGAAGATGGGCTGGCTGATCCCGGTCAACGCCTATGACGATAGCCGTTTCACCTATCTGAAGCTGCCGAACTCGCCCGAATACAAGACCGGCATCTTCCCGGCCGTGTTCGGTCGTGAAACGGAATACGGTGAAGACTTCGTGGTCAACACCACGGTTGAAGGCAACACGCTGATCGTGCACGGGACCTACCCGTACCTGGTCATCCGCCACGGCGACTTCGTCGTCGGCCTGCGAAGGAACGTGAAGAAATGAGTCAGCAGAACACCCCGGGCAACGACCCGAACCCGTCTCCCTATTCCCAGGGCGCCGCAGGCCAGGAGCCGCCGTCCAATCCTTACTTCGGCAACGCAGCCGAACAGCAGGCCGCGCCTGATCTTGATGCAGGAGCCCCGCAGCTGCGCTCGGCAGAGGAACAGCGCCTGAACCGCAAGGCGTTGCTGTTCCTGGGCGGTATCGTGCTGCTGCTGATGGCTATGGGTTTCCTGCTGTTCCGAAAGGGGCAGGACGATGCAGCCGAGCAGAAGAAACCACAGGAAGAAGCACGCGCCACCACGCCGCAGCTTCCGAGCGTTGTCGGGGCGACCGAGCCGGCGCCCCCGATCGCGGTTGCCGATCCGATCCCGATGCTGCCGCCTCCGCCGCAGCAGGAAGTGCCAATGCCGGGCTTCCCGATGGGCAACGAGGCCAAGGCGGATCATGATCGCGGACCGACGCTGATGGACCGTCGCATGGGCAGCGGCTCCGGCGTGGGCGGGGGCGAGGCGGGCGGCGCCGCCAACGGCCAGAGCGGCTCCGACTACAACCAGGCGATGATCGCGGCCATGCAGGCGGCGGCCAATCCGCAAGCGCAGCCGCAGAAGGTGCGCCGTGGACCGGATGTGGAGGATGTCTCCAGTGCCACCTACATCCGCAGTCCGGATGCACTGCTGGTGCGGGGCACGTACCTGCGCTGCGTGCTGGAAACCCGCATCATCACCGACATCGCCGGCTACACCTCGTGCCTGCTGACGGAGCCGGTGTACTCGATCAATGGCCGCAACCTGCTGCTGCCGAAGGGCTCCAAGATCTATGGCGCCTACGGTGGTGGTCCCACCGGAAAGCGCGTGGAAGTCATCTGGGATCGCATCACCACCCCGAATGGCATCGACGTGGCCATGTCCAGCCCCGGTACCGATGGTCTGGGCGGTGCGGGCCATCCCGGTCAGTACAGCGCGCATTGGGGCAGCCGTATCGCTTCGGCGCTGATGATCAGCCTGCTGGCCGACGCGTTCAAGTATGCCGCTGCAGAGCACGGTCCGGAGACCACGACCGTGGCCAACAACGGTATGACCATCCAGTCGCCCTATGAAAGCGCCACCGCACGCACCATGGAGCGCCTGGCCAACGAAGCTCTCGGCAGCAGTCGCCGTCCGCCCACCGTCACCATCAACCAGGGCACCGTGGTGAATGTCTACGTCGCCAAGGACGTCGATTTCACCAACGTGCTGCATCCCCGCCGGTAACCCAACGAACGACCATGGACGCTGAAGTGTCACCCCTCGCCCTCGTCTCCAGCGATTTCCTGCGCTATCAGTACGAAGTGCTGGGCATCGCCGAGTACATGACTTCGCCGGAAGTGACGGAAATCTGCATCAACCGTCCCGGCGAGCTGTACCTGGAAACCCGGGCCGGGTGGCAGCGGGTGGAGGTGCCGAGCCTGACCTTCGAGCGGGCCCGGCAGTTCTGCACGGCAGTGGTGAACGAGAGCAACACCGGGCAGCGCATCACCGATGCCGATCCGGTGGTCTCGCTCACGTTCCCGACCGGTCAGCGCGCCCAGTTCGTGATTCCACCGGCGTGTGACGCGGGCAAGGTGTCGATCACCATCCGCCTGCCGTCCAAGCACACCAAGTCACTCACGCAGTATCACGAAGATGGATTCTTCAACCAGATCCTGGAGAGCGACGGCAGCATCAGCGAACACGATCGCGAGCTGCTGGAGCTGCGCCATTCGCGTGAGTACGCCGAATTCTTCCGGCGTGCGGTGATGTACCGCAAGAACATCGTGGTATCGGGTGCGACGGGTAGCGGCAAGACCACCTTCATGAAAGCGTTGGTGAATCATATCCCGGACAGTGAACGCTTGGTCACGATCGAGGACGCGCGCGAACTATTTCTGACCCAACCAAACGTGGTGCATCTGCTGTACTCCAAGGGGGGGCAGAGCGCAAGCAATGTCACCGCCAAGAGCTGCATGGAAGCGTGCCTGCGCATGAAGCCCGAACGCATCATCCTGGCCGAGCTGCGCGGTGACGAGGCGTTCTACTTCATCCGCAACTGCGCATCGGGCCATCCGGGGTCGATCACGAGTTGCCATGCCGGCAGCCCGGAGCAGACCTGGGACCAGCTGGCGCTGATGGTCAAGGCCTCCAGCGAAGGCTCTGGGCTTGAGTTCAACGTGATCAAGCGACTGCTGATGATGACCATCGATATCGTCGTCCACATCAAGGCACATGCCGGTTCCCGCTACATCACCGGTATCGATTTCAACCCTGGGCGCGCCCAGGGGCAGGAGGGCTGAAGGATGCTGCCAGGACTGGAAATGATGGCGTGCCCGGAGATGGCCGTGTCGATGGACGTGATGCAGCACGTCATCAATGTCGAATCGTCGCGCAATCCCTACGCGATCGGCGTGGTGGGAGGAGCGCTGGTGCGCCAGCCCAAGGCGCTGGACGAGGCGTTGGCCACAGTGCGCATGCTGGAAGAGAAGGGCTACAACTTCTCCATCGGCCTGGCCCAGGTCAACCGCTACAACCTAGGCAAGTACGGGCTGGATTCGTACGAGAAAGCGTTCCAGCAGTGCCCGAACCTGCAGGCCGGATCCCGCATCCTCGCCGAGTGCTACAAGCGCTCGGGTGGCGATTGGGGAAAATCGTTCAGCTGCTACTACTCGGGCAATTTCGAAACCGGCTTCCGTCACGGCTATGTGCAGAAGGTCTACGACTCGATCCGCCGTGGGCAGCAGGTCGCCAGCAATGGCGTTGCGCCGATCGACGTGGTGAGCCGTGGCGAGCGCCGCAGCGTGAAGATCGAGCATCACCCGCAGCTGGCGTCGCCGGCACAGGCGCGCATCGTGGCCCAATCGAACGGACCGGTGTACGTTCCTTCGGATGATCCAGCGCGTGCGTACGTGGTGTACCCGTCCACCGGTGCGATGGCGCGCGGCAGTCTGCTGAATATTGCCGATCAGGCGCTGTCCAAGGTCGTCCTGGGGTCGGTGGACCGGATGATGCAGCCCCAGCAGGCAGGTCAGCAGGGCGGGGCTGCACAGCCGCAGCAGGCGCAGTTCCCGCAGGGCATGGCCCAACGCCTGCCGTCCCAGAACAGCTTGGCAATGCCGCAACAGCTTCCTGGCGCTGCGGGCGGCACCGACAATGGCCCGGTGATGCTGCGTCCGTGGAGCGAACGCAACCTGCCGGTGGCGGAAAGCGCAGATTCGTACAACGCGCCGGTGCAGGGCGCGCCGGTGCAGCAGATTCCCGCAGGGGATGCGGCCTTCGTGTTCTGACGAAGTCGTGGTCCGGCCAGTCCCCCGGCTGGTCGATTAAGTTGTGTTAGTCCATCAACAAGGAAATCAATCCATGAAGCGATCCAATCTCGACCTCGTCCAGGCACAGCGCACGCTGAAGACCCTGCTGATGGCAACGATCTTCGTCGGCGCCCTGTTCGCCCCGCAGGTTTTCGCCACCAACGGCGCCACCAACTACGGCGGTACCGACGGCAAGGTCTGCGGCTTCTTCTCCAACATCAATGGCCTGCTGAACATGGCCTCGATCGCGGTCGTCACCATCGCGGTGATCTTCGCCGGCTACCAGATCGCCTTCGCGCACAAGCGCATCAGCGAGGTCTCGCCGATCCTGATCGGCGGTGTCCTGATCGGCGCTGCCGGCCAGATCGCCCGCATGCTGCTGGGTGACGAGTACGGCACCTGCGAAGGCAAGACCGCCATGCTGATCCAGCAGGCAGTGCTCTACTACAGTGCATAAGAACGTCGTCTTCCGCGGTTGCACTCGCCCGGCAATGTTCCTGGGCGTTCCCTACCTGCCATTCTTCATGGTGGCAGGTGGGTTGCTGCTGCTGAGCGTCTATACCAATTTCTGGTTCCTGCTCACCATTCCGGTAGCAATCTTCATCATGCGGCAGATGGCCAAACGTGACGAGATGATCTTTCGTCTGATGGGCTTGCGCCTGATGTTCAAGCTGCGGGTGCGCAACGTGCAGCAGCACGACGGCATGTGGGTATTCAACCCGAATCATTACCGCAACAAGCCGGCCCGAATGGATTGAGGTCCGGAATGGCCTGGCGGTCGCGTGCTGCCCGCCAGGCCACCTCGAAGTTCCCTGGCAGCAACTCTTTGGAAGCAGTCGTATGTTCAGCCCAGATACCTCCATCAGTGAGTTCATTCCCCTGTCGACGCATGTCGCCCCGAACGTGGTCAAGACTACGGGCGGTGACTACCTGTTGACCTGGTACCTGGAGGGGTTGCCGTTCGTGGGTCGCGAGGAATGGGAACTGGAACATCGGCACAACACCTTCAATCGCCTGCTGCAGACGCTGCGTGCGCCGGACTTCGTCAACGTGGCTTTCTGGGTGCACGATATTCGGCGCCGTCGCACGCTGAAAGGCAAGAGCACCTACCGGCAGCGCTTCAACCAGGACGTGTCCGATCAGTACATGGGCATGCTGTCCTCGCAGCGCATCATGCAGAACGAGCTGTACCTGACCATGATCTACCGCCCGGTGGTATCGGGTAAGCGCTTCGTGGAAAAGTCGGCGAACGTCGATCGCCTGCGTGCCGAGCAGGAACAGGCCATCGAGAAGCTGATGGAGCTGGCCGGCAACGTCGAGGCCGTGATCCGTGATTACGCGCCGTATCGCCTGGGCATGTACGAGGCAAAGAATGGCGTGGTGTTCTCCGAGACGCTGGAGTTGTTCGGATACCTGATCAACCGCATCGACGAGCCGGTGCCGGTGCTGCCGGCGCCGATCAAGGATTACCTGCCGGTCAGCCGGCACATGTTCTCGGCCAAGACCGGCGACTTTGTCATCAACACCCCGAATGGCGCCAACCACTTCGGTGCCATCCTCAACATCAAGGAGTATGCCGAGGGCACCTACCCGGGCATTCTCAACGGCCTGAAGTACCTGGACTACGAGTATGTCATCACCCATTCGTTCAGCCCGATGGGGCGCCAGGACGCGCTGAAGGTGCTCGACCGCACCAAGGGCATGATGATCTCCTCCGGCGACAAGGCGGTCAGCCAGATCGTCGAGCTGGACCAGGCCATGGATCAGTTGTCGTCCGGCAACTTCGTGCTGGGCGAGTACCACTTCATCATGGCGGTGTACGGCGACACGCAGGCCAAGCTCTCGCAGAACGTCGCCTCGACCCGGGCCGAGCTGTCCAACGCCGGATTCGTGTCGACCAAGGAAGACCTGGCGGTTACCTCGTCCTTCTATTCGCAGCTGCCGGGCAACTGGCGCTACCGTACGCGCCTGGCCAATGTCAGCTCGCTGAATTTCCTGGGCCTGTCACCGCTGCACAACTTTGCTACCGGCAAGCAGCACAACAACCCCTGGGGCGACTGCGTCACCACGCTGCAGACCACCAACGGCCAGCCGTATTACTTCAACTTCCATGCGACCCATCCGTCGGAGAATTCGCTGGGCGAGAAGGCGATCGCCAACACCATGGTGATCGGTAAGTCCGGTACCGGTAAGACCGCGCTGATCAACTTCCTGCTCAGCCAGGTGCAGAAGTACGAGCCGTCGCCGACCATTTTCTTCTTCGACAAGGATCGTGGTGCGGAGATCTTTGTGCGTGCCTGCGGCGGCAACTACCTGGCCCTGGAGAACGGTGCGCCGACTGGCTTCAACCCGTTCCAGTGCGAGAACAACGAGTCGAACGTGCAGTTCCTGGCCGACCTGATCAAGGTGCTGGCCGGCAAGCGCGAGTACAGTGCCCGTGAGGAAGAGGACATCTACCGCGCAGTGGAGAGCATGCTCGATACGCCGATGCACCTGCGCAACATGACCAACTTCCAGAAGAGCCTGCCCAACATGGGCGATGACGGTCTCTACGCGCGCATGCGCCGCTGGACCTCGGGCAATTCGCTGGGCTGGGTGTTCGACAACCCGGTCGATACCGTTGACCTGAGCAAGGCCAACATCATCGGGTTCGATTACACCGACATCATCGACAACCCTGAAGTGCGCGTGCCGGTCATCAATTACCTGCTGCACCGCCTGGAGTCGCTGATCGACGGCCGTCCGCTGATCTACGTGATGGACGAGTTCTGGAAGATCCTGGACGGCGAGGGTGGCCTGAAGGAGTTCGCGAAGAACAAGCAGAAGACCATCCGTAAGCAGAACGGCCTGGGCATCTTCGCCACGCAGAGCCCGGAAGATGCGCTGAAGAGCGACATCTCCGCGGCCCTGATCGAACAGACCGCCACGCTGATTCTGCTGCCGAACCCGAACGCCAGCAAGAGCGACTACATGGATGGCCTGAAGCTGACCGAGGCCGAGTTCAAGGTGGTTACCGCGCTGGACGAGCGCTCGCGCTGCTTCCTGGTCAAGCAGGGTCATGCCTCGAGCGTCTGCCAGCTCAACCTGCGCGGCATGGACGACATCCTGTCGGTGATCTCGGCCTCGACCGACAACATCGACATCATGCATCGCGTGCTGCAGACGGCAGCGGTCCGCAACCGTGTGACGGTGGACGAGTTGACCCCGGATCAGTGGCTGGACGCGTTCTACAAGAATCGAAAGGGCTCCGGCAAGCGGGCCGAACAGGATCAGGAGGAGACGGCATGAACCTGCCCACTCAAACGAACAAGGAAACTGCCATGACGACCGAAACCCAACGCAAGCCCATTCGCCGGCGTCGCATGGCGCCCCTGATGGCAGCCGTACTGACGCTGGGCCTGACCGTGAGCACGGGCACCAGCCCGGCGCAGGCGATGACCGTCTATGACCCGTTCAACTGGGTCATGAACTTCCTGCAGGAGATGAAGGCCGGCAAGGAGTACTTCGAGACGGCTGCGCGCTGGAGCCAGACGGCCGAACAGTACACCAAGACCATCGACAACTGGCTGTCCAAGCTGCAGAACTGGACCCAGATCATTGCTTCGCCGCTGATGCCGCCGACGCCCACGCTGACGAAGATTCCCGAAAACTGGAACGTGGCAGAAAAGTGCGGTGGCGATTCCATGATCAGCATGAGCGGCCTGATGGCAGTGCTGAACATGAGCCCGGGCGGCGATATCGGCGCGCAGCAGCGAGCGATCTGCTCGTACATCCAGGTGCTTGAGAACAAGAAGTACAACGAGACCGTCGAGGTCGTGCAGATGTCCATGCCGGCGATGGAGCAGATGCTGCAGCAGCTGCGCCGGATCCGCAACGCGTTCAAGAACGAAGGCGCGCTGCAGGAGGATATCTCCAACAATACGGCAACCGCGGTCGAACTCGATAAGGCGTTCAAGAAGTGGGAAACCACCGTCAAGGTCTACGATCAGCAGATTCTTGCCCTTCAGGGGCGGCAGAAGAACCTGGCCGAGCGTGCGTTGCGTGGCGAGCGCAATCCGATTGGCAGCGTCATCAAGGCCGGCGCGCTGAAGGCCGCGCTTTCGAAGTGAATCACGTGCGCAACGCACTCCAGCAGGGCCCCGATGCGGGGCGGGTGATGTGATGAGTCAGGGAATGATGCACGGTATGGTGTTCAATGATCTGTTGCACGGCACGTTGTTCGCCTCGGTGGGCGACTTCGTCTTCTTCCGGCTGATCCTGGATTATCTGCGCGACGAGATCACCAACTTCGGCAACGGCATCCTGAGCCGGATGATGACCTGGGTCGGCACGATGGCGTTGGTGCTGATGACGCTGTGGGTGCTCATCCAGGGCTTCCGCATCGTGACCGGACGGAGCCGTGACTCGATGGCTGCGCTGATGACGAACATGGCGCGCGCCGCCCTGATCGTCACCGTCGCAACGTCGATGGCGATGTTCGGAACCAAGCTGCAGAACTTCCTGACCGGCGATGTGCAGGACCAGATCACCTACATCGTGACCGGCAAGAAGTCGACCGCCGAGGAGCTGATCGACAAGAACCTGGGCTACATGCAGCTGGCACTCACGTCGGTAAGCGTGCTGGATGTGGCCGGCGACGTGGCTCTGGATAGTGCCAAGACCCGCGCGATGTGGTTCATCGGCCTGGGAACGGGCGGTCCCGCCGTGACCGCAGGCGCGATGTTGCTGCTCTACCAGATTGCGCTGGCGCTGTTCATCGGATTCGGACCATTGTTCATCCTGTGTCTGCTGTTCGAGCAGACAAAGTCGCTGTTCCAACGATGGTTGTTCTATGGCATCGGCACCATGTTCTCGATGGCGGTGCTGGCTGCGATGACCGGCATTGCCATGGAAATGGTGGCGCGCGTGGCGGCTTCGTTCTGGGGCGCGTCTGCGCTGGGTGCACTGCTGGGGTCGAACCTGACCGAGGGCATGAGCAGCATGGCGCTGCAGCAGGGCGGTATGGGCCTGATCCTGACGACGCTGATTCTGACTGCGCCCCCAATGGCTGCGATGTTCTTCCAGGGCACCCTGGGTACCTTCATGGCATATTCGCAGATAGGTGGTAGCGCCGTGCCGACCTCGCCGGGTCCGAATGGGCAGCCGCCGGGTTCTAGCGGGTCGGGTGGTGGAGGATTCTTTATGCCAGCGATGCCTCCTGCTGATACGCAGATGCGAACGGGTGCTGCTGGGGCCCAGCGGTCGGGATTCACCGGCGAAGCGGCGCCTCATGCAGGCCAACGGGGTGCTGCTAACAACGATCGGAACTGAGATCTGACTATGTCTAAACGATTTATGCGAGCCGTCGTCGCAACAATGCTCCTTCTAGTATTCTCATCCGCAAGTGCTGAGGGGAACTGCCCTCCCGGTATGTATCCGATTGGAGGGCAGGGAGTACAGGGCTGCGCGCCAATTCCAGGAGCCAGTTCTGGGGGCAGCGCTACGATTCCTACTCCTCCGCCCAGACCATTGGGTGAGTGGGTTAAGACCTGGGGCGCACTCGCTGGCTCATCCAGCGGTTCGGAGGGGGGCGCATCTGTAGGTGAACCCAGTGAGCGTGCTGCGAAGAGGGCCGCGATTTCGAATTGCGAGAAGAACGGTGGACGTTGCAGGATCGAGTTCACCTACCAGAATCAATGTGTGGCTGCTGTCACCTCGGAACTGGCATCCACCGGTACGCAGTACGCCAGTTCGGGGACGGTAGAGAGCGCCGGGGAGCAGGCCATGCGTGACTGTCAGGCAGCAGGCGGGGCGCATTGCAGGATTATTTACTCGGAATGTTCCGCGCCGGTTTTCCGCAAGTATTGAAAGTGTGTCCAGGCGGCGCTCGGCTGCCTGTGGCTTTAGAGGGCCGTATGTTGGCGCAGGTCGGTAAGCCGCCGTCACTACCTTCAGGTAAATTGCTCGGCAGCCGGGCGAACACAGCTGCTGCCCCCATTCTCAATCTCGTCCTGGATGACTGATGCGGTACTTTGTTGGGATTCTGGCAATGGTGGTTTTGTTCTGGTCCTCGCCGTTAGCGGCTGAAGGCAACTGCCCGTCTGGTTTCTACCCAATTGGCGGGCAGGGTGTCAGCGGGTGCGCTCCGATCCCTGGTGCGGGCAGCGTCTCTTCCCAGCAACAGCTGCCATCGCCCCCACCGCAGCCGACAGGGCGTTGGCATAAGACCTGGGGTGCCGTTGCCATGGGTGAAAAGGGGGATACGGGAGTTGCAAAGCAGAAGTACTCCCGTGAAGAGGCTGAGCAGGAAGCGCTAAGTCAATGTGCGACGTGGGGTGCGCGAAGCTGCGTGGTCAAGATCTCGTATGAGAACCAGTGTGTGGCGATCGCGTCTCCCACGGCCTCCCAGACAGGCGCGCATATCGCGCGTGATGGCAGTATTGCCAGAGCAGGTGCTGTAGCGCTCTCGGGTTGCAAGAAGCAGGGGGGTGTCGGGTGTGAGGTTATGTACTCCGAGTGCAGCGATCCCATCTTTGAGAAGTTCTAGAAGCTCTAAAGACTGCAAGATCGATACGACTTATAGAAATCAGTGTGTGGCATATGCTGATCCTGCCCCTGGCAGTAAGGGTACTGCTCGGAACCTGTTTTTGAGTCCTTCTAGCTGAGTCAATTCGGGGTATTCGTGGGTTCGCCGACTCGCCCGGGTCGCAGGGCATCAGTGAGGCTTTCGTTTTGCTGAGTCTTGGCTGACGCACGTATTCAGCCTTATGAGCCGTGGTGCAAAAAAGAGGATTGAGGCTGAGCCCGCGTTTTGTAGCTGCGCTTGGGCCCGTCTTAAAGGTGAGGGTTTCATGCGATCTACTCTATTTAACCTGCTGTCTTTGGGAATCATTGCAGCTTCAGCTTTCTCTGCACGTGCAGAAGGTGGAGCCTGCCCTCCCGGTTACTACCCCGTGGGGGGACAAGGGGCAATGGGGTGCGCACCAATTCCCGGCGCGGCGTCTGGTGGCGCCGCCCAGCAGTCTCCACGTCCTCCTCCGCAACCTACGGGTGAGTGGATCAAGACCTGGGGCGGAATTGCGGTATCCGCCAGCACTTCCGATGCCGGCGTTTCTACGGGGCACCGGTCAAAGAAGGAGGCGGAACGCAAAGCCGTCTCAGAATGTGCTGCCAGTGGAGCAAGCGATTGCAAGGTCAGCATGACCTATTTCAATCAGTGCGTTTCCTGGGTCATCCCGAGCGGAAGGACTGGAAATGGCCTGTCAGGAATTGGCACCGGTCCGACTCCGGGTGATGCCGAGCGGGCTGCTCAGGGAGTCTGCAAGAATGACAAGCCGGGAGCCTGTGCTCCTGTGTATGCAAATTGTACCGAGCCCTTGTTCAGGAATTACTGAAACGGCCGTGCTCGGGATGATTGCATTGACGCGGAGCGCTATTTGTTTGTTGCAATTTGCGCGCACAGAGGTTTGGCTCCGAGAAGCCTCGGGCGCGGCTGCGCTGCTGCAGCTGAGAATGAGGCCGACCCTGACCGCTCTGTTTTGCACGGCGGCGTGTGCAAGGACGTTATGATCTTCCAGGGACATGGCTAGCTTGATGGCACGAGTGGTCGGGTCAACGCGCGGGTTTCGACTGTGCAGGGGCATGTTGGAAGCCTGCTTGGATCTAATGGGTCTGGCGGGGCGTGTATACCCATCGGTACGGCCAGATGGCCATGCTGCAAAAAACTGCTGGATATTCTGGGCCCAGAATTTCATGGCGTGATTGATGTGCTGGTTAAAAATAGTCAACGGGGAGACGCCCCGACCATGGATGCTTGCCTTGGCGCTTGGAGCACGTAATGAAGTGGTTCACTAGGCTGGCTATTCCATCTTTCTTCTTGACTCTGTCTTTTTCCGTGATGGCTGAGGGCAACTGCCCCTCTGGTATGTATCCGATCGGAGGACAGGGAGTACAGGGCTGTGCGCCTATCCCGGGAGCAAACAATGGCGGGGTTACCGCTCCCATTTCGCCGCCACAACCGTCTGGAGAATGGATCACCACCTGGGGTGCAATTGCCACCTCCAAGCGAACTTCGGATGCAGGTGTATCGACAGGGCAGCGAAGGAAGAGTGGAGCGGAGCAGGAAGCCCTTGGCAAATGTGCTTCCGCGGGTGCGAACGATCGCAAGCTTGTGCTTGCCTACCTCAATCAGTGTGCGGCATGGGTAGTTCCCAGCGGCCGGACAGGTCAGGGTGGCTCTGGCATTGGACGAGGACCGACACTCGACGTGGCGGAGCGCGAAGCTCAGAAAGGCTGCACGAATGATCAAGCCGGGGCATGCGAGGTTTTCTACGCGGATTGCACAGAGCCGATCTTCAAGGCGTATTGATGCTATTGCCCCCCTATGCCTCCGCAACCGTTGGGCGAAGGGTTGACTGGATGGAGAGCCGTTGCCAAATTTCACATGTCCAAATAAATCGAGTCCAGTGAGTGGCAGGCGATAGCTGTCGCCATCAAAAGATGCTTGGTTGAAGGAGCAAAGCGTTGCAAGCCTTCTGTGACCTGTTTCAACCCGTGGGTCACACCTGCGGTGCCATTCTCGGGGACCCACCCAGCTGGGTCCGCATGATCAATTGCGGGGCGCTGACGGGTGGTGCATCCCGAACTTGGATCCATCAGCGTCGATCCCGCTTTTATGTGATCAAGTCCGCTTTTCGCTCCGTTCCCCCTTCGACGACTGAAGCCTCCTCGAAGTAAGCTGCCTGCGCGTCAAAATTCCGGCGCATCAGTGCCATCAAACGCAGGAGCTTTCCCGTCCATGAGGACGCTGACGACCCGCGGTGCGGGTGACGCACACCCACAACACCACCGCCGCAGGGCCGGGGCTATCATCCGCTCTGGCGGACACCGGGGCCTGCGGCGCACTGCGCGGTGTCCCGGCCGGCGCACGGGTACTGGCAAGACGGGATTGAAGGAGTGGCAGGGGATGCAGAAGGGGAGCGGCACGAACATGGACAATGCGTTGGCGTTCGTGCCGTCCGGCGCGAACCTGCTGGAAGCCGTGCGCGGTGATCTGACCGGCAATGGCATCGACGACCAGTTGCTGGTGATCGATCAGCCCGCCCCCGATGGCCTGGTGCCGGGCGAGCACGGTCCCAACCGGGTGCTGTTGTTGCTGCTGGGCGATGCTGCCGGCCGATGGCAACTGGCGGCGCGCAACGACAAGCTGGTGCCATGCTCTACCCGCGGCGGCATTGCCGGTGATCCCTTCGCCTACGTGACGATCGAGGATGGCGCGTTCAGCGTGATCACCAACGGCGGCAGCCGCGAGCGCTGGAGCAGCACCTACACGTTCCGCTACGCGCCGTCCGAGCAGGTCTGTTGGGTCCATGGCGTGCAGCGCCGGGTGGTCGACACCGAGACCGAGGCAACCCACACCCGTGACTTCTCGGCGGCCGAGCTGGGTAGGGTACGGTTTGAGGACTTTGACCCGTCCGTGGTTGCCGACGTGAGCTTGCCTTGAGTGCCGCGCCTGTGAGGAGGCAGGAGGACCCCACGATGATCGAGCAGGAGTTTGACCGTGTCGCAGGATAGAGAGTCGCAATTGTTGCGACAGGCCACGGAGGCCGGCATCACCTCGTCCCGGGAACTGGCCAACTTCATGGCGCAGGCCGGGCATGAATCCCGTGGCTTGAGCCGTCTCAACGAGAGTTTCAACTTCACCCGGGGCATCTCGCAGATCCCGGTGGAAGCAGCGTGGCGCAATGGCAACGGTGCGTTGGAGAGTGCCCGCCAGGAAGCGCTGCGTGGCCACCCGGAAAACCTGGCTGAGCTGATGTACGGCGGGCGCATGGGCAACGATGCCCCTGGCGACGCACTGAAGTATCACGGCCGCGGCTATCTGCCGCTGGTCGGCAAGGAGAACTATGAGCGTGCCGGCAAGGCGCTGGAACTGGACCTGGTGAATCACCCGGAACTGGCCGCGCAGCCCGAGCACGCAGGTCGCATTGCCGTGTGGCAGTGGCAGACGCGGGTGCCGGAGGCGGCGCGCGAGGATGTGCGCGAAGCCACGCGTGCCCTGAATGGCGCGCTCAACGGCATCGAAGCCCGCCAGCAGCGTTTTGACGTGTGGCAGCAGAAGCTGACCCCCGATGTGATGGCGCGCCTCGAGCGTGGCGAAGTGGGGGCGCCTGCCCAGCAGGCAACGGGACGCGACATGTCGCAACCGGGCGAGCCGGGATACACGCTGTTCTCGGGAGCGCGCCAGCACCTGCAGCAAATGGGGCCGCAAAGCGGTCTGCGCAGCGTGCAGGAACTGGACAATGCCGCCGGCGCACTGGCGCTCAGCGCGCAGAAGGCCGGAATGTCGCGTATCGATCACCTGTTGGCCGGCAATGACGGTCGCACGTTGTTTGCCGTGCAGGGCGCGCTGGGTGACCCGGCCATGCTGCGCGCTTCGGTCGATCGCGAACAGGCGGCGCAGCAGCCACTGGCGCAGAGCAGCCAGCAGTTGGCTACCAGCGTCGCCCAGCAGGACCCGGCGGCTGCGCTCGCCCGCGAGCAGGAGCAGCGCTCTCGATCCCTGTAGCACTTGATGCCGGCGGGCAGGGTGCCTGCAGGCGCTTTACGTACGACGCGTGGCGCCCTGTGGCGCCGACATGGAAACCCACTCGTAAGGACACCACATGCGAATCGTTCCCCCGAATGCCCGGCACGCCGCCGCCCACTGCAGTGCATCCGTGCGCCGCCTGCCGTCACTCTGGCTGCTGTCACTTGGACTCGCCGCAGCATCGGCACAGGCTCAGGAGGCCGCAGCACCCCTCGTGGAGACGCCCCGCGCTGCCGAGGCGGCCTTTGACGCGCCTGCAGGGACGGCGCACGTTGCAGCACCCACGGCGGCCGAAGCTGTTGCCGCGGCACCGGCTCCCGAAGTGCCGGCTGCCGTGACACCTCCTGCGACACCTGTGGTGGACGCGCAGCCGGCGCCGGCCGCAGGCCCGACGCCTGTGCCCGTTGCACCCGCAACGGTGGCGCCTGTCGCTGCGCCGCCTGCCGTCGTCGAGCCAGCCGTCCCGGCGGTAGCTCCCGCGCCACCCGCCTTGGCCATCGTGCCGTTGCAGCCCGAGCAGGCCACCGAGCGCGCGCTTGGCGCCCGCTGCCCGGTGGATCTGGCCGGGCGGCTGGCGACCCAGGGCGAGCTGCTGATCGGCGCGTGCCAGGGCACGATGCCGGCGCATCTGGCCGCGCTGCTGGTCGCGCTGCCCCAGCAGGACATCCACCTGCCGCGCAGCTGGCGCGAGCGTGAGGTGCAACAGAAGGTTTGGTTCAAGGCGGTGCCGGGCTACGGCCAGCGCCCGGACTTCATCGTGCGGATGGGCGACATCTGGGTGCGTTCGCTGGAAGGGCGCGACGCCGGCAGCACGTTCTACCTGGTGTCGGCACCGTTCACCTGCAGCGATCAGGTCGCCAACCGCGATGAGTACGGCGCGGAGCCGGTCCGCGTGCCAGCGGGTGATTGCCGCGAGGCCTACGTGGCCCAGCGTGTGTACCAGGTCCGCGGGGACGCGGCGCCGAGGGATGTGACCGCCGATGCCATGCCGGCCATGCCCCCGGTCACGGAGGTCGATCGTGCGCGTCAGCTGTCGCGTAAGGGACGGATCAGCCTGGACCATAGCAAGTTGCAGTACGGCCCGGCCATGCGCTGGTTCGTGCAGTACCCGGAGTCTGCGCAGAAGGGCGGTCCGCGCGCCTACGGTGACTGGAACCGCGAGCACATCGCGTTCGTGGTCTGGACTGGGGATCGCTTCGAGCTGCGTGAGAAGGTCGCGCGGGCGCAGTGGCCCTGTGACCCGGTAGCGCCGGGCGATCGCGCCTGTGGTGGCTTCCCGGATTCCGGGCCGGATCTGTTCGTAACCGCCGGTGCGTCGGCGCCGGTCGCGGCCTCCAGCCCCTGACGCGCGATGCTGAAGTAAAGCGGGAGCCGGAATGACCGGCTCCCGCGCTGTTCATCAGGCTTGCATGCTGCGGGTCTGGTTCTGCTGTTGTTCCAGTTGCTGATCGCGATCCTGTGCCAGGCGCTGTCCCGTGGCTTGCTGATCAATCCGCTGGCTGCTCTGCTCCAGCGGCGTGTTCATCGCCACCGCTGTGTCCACCGACACGCGCAGGTGTGCCGGGTCGCCGCCCTGGCCCTGCACCGCGAAGCTGCGTGAGGCGTCGGCATTCATCACCACCTCGTCGATGCGCTTGCCACCTGCAGCGTGCATCTCCGCCGCCAAGCTACCGGCCAACTGCGTACTCATCACATCCGGCACGCGGCCGACGCGAACGTCCTGCGCATGCACGCCACGGATCGCATCGTTGAACAATGGGTTGCCCAGGTGGTTGGCATCGTCCATGCGCAGCATGCTGGTGTGATGGCCGTTCTTCTCCGCCTCGCGGCGTGCCGGTTCACCGGGCTGCAGCGGGCCGCGGATGTGGTCGTACAGATCGATGGCGCCGCCCGGGATGCCCCGTGCCGCGCGGGTGACGCCGCGACGCAGTGACTCGACGTCATCGCGGTACTCCTCGATCATCCTGGCGTTGTCTTTGGCCAGCGTCTGCGTTTCCGGGTGCTTCAGCACCGAGCCTTCGTTGAGGAAGTTGCCCAGCTTGTGCGCACCGAAGGAGCTGGTGGCCGCGATGATCGGGCGGTCTGGGATCAGGTCACGCAGGGGGTGATTGCTGAAGCCGTTCGCTGCCAGCGTCTTGATCTCATCGGGCTTGGCATAGACGCGCACCTGGCCGAAGTGCGGCGAGGCAGCGCTGACCGGATCGGAGGCCATGACATGGTTGATCATGGTGTTGCCGCCTTCCGGAATGCGGTAGCTGAGGCTGACCGCGCCGTAGGCGTTGAAGGTCTCGCCCTTGACGTTGAAATGGTGCGAGGTGATCTGGGCGAGGGCGCCGCCGAGGGAGTGGCCTGTGACGGTGACTTCAGGTGCACGGCCTCCAAATGAAGCTTCCTGCTTCGCGTAGTCCAGCGCGCTCTTGGTCAAAGCGATGGCATCGGGGGCCTGCACGTTGGTGCGGGCGACGACCATGCCGCCGTCGGTCAGGATGGCATCACGAGCTATCTGCTCGGTGCCGCGATGAGCGACCACGATCTCGTTGGTGTCGGCTCGCTGATAAACCGTGCCTTGGTAACCATTGAGCCGATTATTGACGTGATCGAGAATCTTGTATTCATGCCCATTGATCGTGACGAGCTCTTCTTCCCCCGGACGCCTCCGACCAACAGCGCGATCCTTGTAGGCATCGTCGGAAAGCGCCGCATAATCCTGCGTGCTGATGGTCATTGAGTGACCTCGCTGGCGCTGAGACTCATCGTGAACAACTTGCCCTGAAGTTCAGCAACGTAGTCAGCCGGATCCGCCTTGCCGGTGGCTGGGTAGTTGGCAGCAAGCGGCGCGCGCGGATAGGCCGCGTCCGGATAGTAAAGCGTGTGGGTCTTACCTTCGGTCAGCGGATCGGCTTTGACGAAGGTCAGGAAGCGGGTCTCTTCCTCAGCACCCGTTGCCTTCAGCATTGCCCCGGCGCCGGTGAATTCCCACTTGCACACGCCACGGCCGTAGTAGTCCTCATCTAGCATGCGGTCCACATACAGGGTGCCCCGGTACTCACCATCAGCGACCTTGCGCAGCTCCACCGGCTCCTGGCTGGTGATGCGTGCCGCCGTACCGGTGGCCGGCTCGATGTGGCCGCACTGGTCTTCGTTGGTGACGTCGTACTGGGCCACGCCTTCGACCACCGCGAAATCGCCCGGGGCGTCCTTTAGGCGCAGCACCAGCTCATAGGCCTTGCGCGGGCTGGGGTTGAGCTTGGCGAGGCCACGCCCACCCTGGGCGACATCGGCTTCAGCAGCGGCACGTTCCTGGTTCATGGCGGTCTCCGGGTTGCAGGCGGTCAATAGAAGCAGAGCAAGGCACGGAATCATCTTGTGGCGCAATGTCGGCCTCCTTTGGGGGTAGAGGTAAATGTGACACTGGCAGTTCATGGCACAAGCTTCTGCACAGTAGTGGTGGTTGAGAACAGCGCATTGCGCAGCTCTTCTTTGTACGCTGAAGGATCTTCCTTGCCGCTCGCTCCGTATCCGGTGATCTCTTCGATCCGCGGGTAGTCGGCGCGTGGGTAGTACCGTGTCAATTGGCTCCCCGCGTCCATGCGCTTCTTGTCGATGAACGTCAGGAATCGCGTATCCGCCTTGCCGTTCGTGGCGCGCAACATCGCACCGACACCTGTCAGCGACCAATGGCAGACGCCACGCCCGTAGTAGTCCTCGTCCAGCATGCGGTCCAGGTAGAACGTGCCGCGGTATTCGTGCTCGCCGACCTTGTGCAGGGTGACGGGCTCCTGGCTGGTGATGCGGCCTGCAGTGCCCGTTGCAGGCACGATCCGTCCACAGTCTGCGTAGTTGCTGGCGTCGTACTGGGCCGAGCCCTCAACAATCGCGAACGGGCCCGGCGCGTCCTTCAGTGTCAGCACCAGCTCGTAGCCCTGCTGCGGTGACGGGTTGAGCTTGGCCAGGCCGCGTCCACCTGCGGCAACGTCACGCTCTGCGTCCGCGTAAGGCGAGCAGGCCGTCAGTGCCAGCAAGAGGCCCATCGGTACCAGATGGCGTCCCTTGCGTGTCGGCATGGCTACATCCATGGCGGCATCCTGCATCGTGCGTCCGTGTCCATATATCCTTCCCTGGTGACAGGTTTATCGATTATGGAGTGTTCTGGAAACCTGGCGCCAGCTAGGGCAAGGCGTGGGTGACGGAATTTTGACGCATTCAGCGTTCGGCGGCGTCGCCGAATCGATTGCGGCACAGGCGATTCGAGGTTCTCGGAGCGATTACGCTTCACGTTCTATATTTCGCCATATATTTGTGACGTAAATCACTAATTCACGCGACTCTCACGCAAGCGAACATTACGCAATGAACTACACGATCCGTGACGAAGCCATTGATGATCACGCCACCCTCCATGCGCTCACCGAGGCCGCATTCCGGGATGCTGCGCACAGCAGCCATACCGAGCAGTTCATCGTCGACGCCCTGCGCGCCCTCGGGGAGCTGAGCGTTTCGCTGGTGGCCGAGATGGACGGCAAGGTGATCGGCCATGTGGCGGTGTCGCCGGTGACGATCAGCGATGGCAGCACGGGCTGGTTCGGCCTGGGACCGATCTCGGTATTGCCCGCGTGGCAGGGGCAGGGCATCGGTGCGGCCCTGATGCACGCCGCACTTGAAGCGCTGCGTCAGCAGGGTGCACATGGCTGTGTATTGCTGGGCGAGCCGGCCTATTACGGTCGCTTCGGCTTCCGTGCCGAGCCGGGCCTGGTCCTGCCGGGTGTGCCTGCAGAGTACTTCCAGGCACTTTGCCTGCAGCCTCCGCTGGCACAGGGCGAGGTGCAGTACTCTCCGGCCTTCGAGGCGACGGCCTGATCCGGGCCTGGCACGTTCCGGCTCAGGGCGCCCGCCAGACAGTCGGTTCGGGTTGCGGCTTCGGAATGCGGTAGCCGCCGATGTGTTCAAGCAGTTCGTTGGTACGGCGCTGCTCGACCAGTACCTCACGCAGCAGGTTGCGCACGGCGAAGATGGCGAACGGCACCAGGATCCAGACCAGGCTGATGCCCAGCGCAAACAGGGTCAGCAGGGCTTTTGCACCATCCATGCACGGCGTTCCTTGGTCGAAAGCAGCCACGCTAGCACGTGGCCGCTGCCGACGGATGTCAGCCGTTATGCCGAAGATGGATGAGCGGATACGGACGGCCTTGCGAATCGAGCGGTGAGCGGCCGCTTTCGACGAAGCCCATGCGCAGGTAGAAGCCGACGGCCTGTGCGTTCTGTTCGTTGACGTCAGTGCTCAGCTGCGGATGCTGGGCAAGTGCGTGTTGCAGCAGTTGCCGGCCGATCCCGGTGCCACGTACGTCGGGATCGATGAACAGCGCTTCCATGTGCGTGCCGTCGATCAGCATGAAGCCCAGCGGCCGATCCTGTGCATCGACAGCAACGGTCATCGGCGCCTGCGGCAGGAAACCGGCCACTTCGGCATCGATGGCCTGGCGGTCTTCGGCACTGAGGAAGTCGTGGGTGGCGTCGACGGCGCGACGCCAGAGGTCGACAAGGGCGGCGCCGTCGTCGGCGCGAGAGGGGCGCAGGGTGGTCATGGGTTCACCAAGGTGCTTCGGAAGAGTGCGAAGTATGAGGCTTTCCGGTAGCGCCTGCAGGCGAAGATTCATCCCGCGTCGCGGTGGCGGATGAAGGGGCTGTGCGCGATCGCGTCCGCGCGCAGCACCACCCCATCCTCGAAGTCATCGCTGTCGTTGAAGGGCACGATTGGCCACTGCCGCCAGTGCGTCAGTCGCTCGCGGTAGGAGAGGGTGGCTGCAACCAGTGCTTCGTCGTGGGCCTGCACGCGTTCCGCTGCAAGCCCGGAACGCACGCCATGCACCACGCATGGCTCCATCACCTCGAAGCCGACGTAGCGCAGGCTGTACATCAACGGCCACAGCAGCAATCGGGTGTCGCCTTCGCGGCCGTCCACCGCGCATGCCCGTGCCGATGAACCGGTGGTGACGCTCAGCAATGCACGCTTGCCCTGCATCACGCCATGTTCGTGGCGCTGACGGCTGTTGTACATCGGCCCATATACCAGCACGCGGTCCAGCCAGCCCTTGAGGATGGCTGGCGCCGCGAACCACCACAGCGGGAACTGCAGGATCACCAGGTCTGCGACCCGCAGCAGGTGCAGGTGACGTCGCACATCGGCGGGTAACTGCTCCAGTTCGGCGCTGTGGCGTTGTTCGCGCTGGGCATCGAAGCGCTCGGGCTGCAGGCGCCGTGGATGGTGCCAGGCCGCTTCCAGCGGATCGAAGCCTTCCGCATACAGGTCGACCACATCCACCTGCGAGTGGTCGTGCCTCAGCTGCTCGGCCGCCTGCGCGGCGAGGTGGGCATTGAAGGAGCGGGGTTCGGGGTGGGCAAGCAGGATCAGGGCGCGCATGGGCGAGGTGTTCGAGGAGTGTGCGACCATCCTCGCGGTGCCGGCATGCCCCGGCAATTACGCACCTTGAGGTAACCATGGCCTATCCGGGCGATGTCTATGCCGCCGATTGCTCGGCGCGCGATGCGCTGGCGCTGATCTCCGGCAAGTGGGTGATGCTGCTGCTGCCGGCATTGGCGCAGGGCCCGCTTCGCAACGGCGCGTTGTTGCGGAAGATCGAAGGCATCTCGCAGAAGGTGCTGACCCAGACTCTGCGACAGCTGGAGCGCAATGGGCTGGTCGAGCGGTGTGACCGGGGCAGCAAACCGCTGCATGTCGAGTACCGCCTGACCGAGGTCGCGCACGGTCTGGTCGAGACGTTGTCCGCCCTGGACCGCTGGGCGGAGCACAATTTCCCGGCGCTGGATGCGGCCCGCGAGCGCTTCGACGCGCGCTAGCGGCGCCTGTACGGCCCGGGGCGTACAATGCGGCCCCGGCGGCCATCCTGGCCCTGCACACACGCGAGAACCGCCATGACCGACGCCCTGGGCGTGCCGGTGCACGACACCGATGAACACTGGATGCGCCACGCGCTGGCGCTGGCCGAGCGCGCGCAGCGCGAGTTCGACGAAATTCCGGTCGGAGCCGTGCTGGTGGGTGCCGATGGCCAGCTGCTGGGGGAGGGCTGGAACCTCAACATCGCCTCGCACGACCCCAGCGCGCACGCCGAGATCGTGGCGATGCGGGCCGGCGGAAAGCTGCTGGCGAACCACCGCCTGCTCGGCAGCACGCTGTATGTGACCCTGGAGCCGTGCGCGATGTGCGCGATGGCGATCGTGCATGCACGCGTCGCCCGTCTGGTCTACGGCGCCAGTGACCCCAAGACGGGCGCCTGCGGCAGCGTGTTCGACCTCATTGGCGACGCCCGCCACAACCATCGCGTCGAGATTCACGGCGGGGTGCTGGCCAAGGAAGCCAGTACACGCCTGACCAATTATTTCCGCGCCAAACGTGGCAAGCCGCCGCTGCTGCTGGAAGACCACGTCGGCGAGGGCTGAGGGGCGAACGGGTATGATAGGCGCCTCTTTCCTTCACCGGTAGGCCGCGCGCCTGCCCAGCAACGAGGCGACACAATGGCGGACACCGGCGCGGCCAACGAACGACTGATCTGGATCGACCTGGAAATGACCGGGTTGGACACCGACAACGATTCGATCATCGAGATCGCCACCGTGGTCACCGATGCCCAGCTCAACGTGCTGGCCGAGGGCCCTGAATTCGCCATCCATCATCCGCTGGAAACGCTGGAAGCGATGGACGAGTGGAACCGCAACCAGCATCGTCGTTCGGGCCTGTGGCAGCGCGTGGTGGACAGCACCACCACGCTGGCCCAGGCCGAGGCGCAGACCGTGAACTTCCTGGCACAGTGGATTCCGGCCGGCCTGTCGCCGATGTGCGGCAACTCGATCTGCCAGGACCGCCGCTTCCTGCACCGCCAGATGCCCCGCTTGGAGAAGTATTTCCACTACCGCAACCTGGACGTGTCCACGGTGAAGGAACTGGCCAAGCGATGGGCGCCGACCGTGGCCGCCGGCGTCGGCAAGAACAGCAACCACACCGCGCTGAGCGACGTGCACGACTCGATCGCCGAGCTGCGCCACTACCGCCAGTTCATGGGGGCGCTTTCCGGCCTTTCGACGCCTTGATCGGTAGTACCGGCCGCTGGCCGGCAAGGCGCCGGGGGCGGATGCCTTTCCAGCGGAAAGGGCTCTGACCCCTCTGTCGTGCCCCGCGACGAACTGTTCAACTCCCTGGCGCTAAGATCGGCGCCATGAACGAGCCCATCCTGCTCCCCCGCGACATCGCCCACGACGCCCGCGACTGGTCCGACCTGCAGCGGGCGGTGGCCCTGCTGGAAGCGCCGACCCTGACCGCGCGCATGGCCAACCTGGTTGGCACGCCGCTGGAGTTCGCGGTGAAGGCGCTGCCCAGTTCGGTCTCCAACCGCATCCACGGTGCGGTGCAGGCGGCGCTGACCAAATCGGCGCAGGCCGCGCTGTGGAGCATGGACAACACCCCGGGCAAGGGGGCCTCCACCCGTTGGCACAAGCTGGCGGCAGCCACCTCCGGCGCGGTCGGCGGGGCATTCGGCTTTGCGGCCTTGTTCATCGAGCTGCCGGTGTCGACCACCATCATGATGCGCGCGGTGGCCGACGTGGCCCGCAGCGAGGGCTTTGACCTGTCCGAGTTCAGCACCCGCCAGGCGTGCCTGGAGGTGTTCGCGCTGGGTGGCAACTCGCCGCGCGATGACGCCAGCGAGACCGGCTACTACCTGGCCCGCGGCTTCACCACCGACGTGATGCGCCACCTGTCGGCCGAACTGGCCGGGCGTGTGGTGACCGGTCGCGACCTGACCCTGGGCGTGGCACCAAAGGAGGCCGGCAAGCTGCTGGCGAAGATGGTGGAGAAAGTGGCGGCGCGTTTCGGCGTGGTGGTCACCGAGAAATTCGCCGCGCAGGCGGTGCCGATTGTCGGTGCCGCAGCTGGTGCAACGCTCAATACCATGTTCACCGACTACTACCAGGACATGGCGCGCGGTCACTTCATCGTGCGCCGGCTGGAGCTGAAGTACGGGGAAGACGTGGTGCGCACCTGCTATGACCGCGTGGCGCATGGCGCGGTAAAGATCGAACCCCGCTTGGAGTAGATCCACGCCATGCGTGGATGAGCCTTCATTCCGGGAGATCCTTGCCTGCCGGGCACAACTGTTTTGCCACAACACGCCTGTTGCCTTTCGCAGGCGGTCCCCATTCTTGCCGGCACTCCCCCCGCAAGAGATGTCCGCCATGTTGTTCACCTCCCACCGTCTGGGCCCGCTGACCCTGCCCAACCGCATCGTGATGCCACCGATGACCCGCTCGCGTGCGGCTGCCGGCAACGTTGCTACCGCCGAGATGGCGACCTACTACGCGCAGCGTGCCGGTGCCGGCCTGATTGTCAGCGAAGGCACCCAGATCAGCCCGCAGGGCCAGGGCTATGCCTGGACGCCGGGCATCCACAGCCCCGAACAGGTAAAGGGCTGGCGGCAGGTGACCGATGCGGTGCACGCCGCCGGTGGCCGCATCTACGCGCAGTTGTGGCACGTCGGCCGCGTCTCGCATGTGGCCCTGCAGCCCGATGGCGCAGCGCCGGTGTCTTCCTCGGCATTGCTGGCCGATGGCGTGAAAGTGTTCGTCGACCCGACAGGGGCAGGTCCCGAAGCCGGCGTCGGCGAGATGATCCAGCATTCGATGCCGCGTGCGCTGCGCGAAGACGAGATTCCGGGCATCGTCGCCGATTACGCGCAGGCCGCCCGCAATGCGCTGGAGGCGGGCTTCGACGGCGTCGAACTGCATGGCGCCAATGGCTACCTGATCAACCAGTTCATCGACTCGCAGGCCAACCAGCGTACCGATGGCTATGGCGGTTCGCTGCAGAACCGGCTGCGCTTCCTGCGCGAGGTCGTGCAGGCGGTGGTCGAGGTTGCCGGTGGCGAGCGTGTGGGCGTGCGCCTGGCGCCGCTGACCACGCTGCAGGGGGCGGTGGACGATACGCCGCAGGCGACCTATCTGGCTGCCGCACACCTGCTCGGTGAGATGGGGGTGGGCTACCTGCACATTGCCGAAGCGGATTGGGATGATGCGCCGCTGATGCCGGTGGCGTTCAAGCAGGCGCTACGCATGGTCTACCCGGGTACGCTGATCTACGCCGGCAAGTACACCGCCGAGCGCGCCGGGCAGGCGCTGGCCGAAGGCTGGGCCGACCTGATCGGTTTCGGCCGGCCGTTCATTGCCAACCCGGACCTGCCTGAGCGCCTGCGTACGGGTGCAGAACTGAATCCGCCGGATCGCGCCACATTTTTCGGTGGTGGTGCGAAGGGTTTCACCGATTACCCGGCGCTGGAAGAGGCTGCCGAGGCCTGATGCCCATCGGTGGGTGCCGACCGTTGGTCGGCACTCCCGGGTTGGATCAGGGCTTGTCGCGCACCAGCGCGTCCGCTTCGACCACGCCGCCATCCTTGCCATGCAGGTACAGGTGCATGTCCTGCTGCGGGTACGGGATGTTGATGCCGGCCTTGTCATAGCCCAGCTTCAGCTGTTCCAGCAACGTGACTTTGGTACCGAACCAGTCGGCCGACTTCACGTAGCAGCGGATGCCGAGGTTGATCGCGTGCGCGCCGAGTTCGTATACCACCACGTCCGGTACTGGCGTCTGCAGCACGCGCGGGTCGGCCTTCATCAGCGCCAGCGCGGTGTCGCGTGCCAGCTGGATGTTGTCTTCGTAGCCGATGCCGATCACCAGTTCGACGCGACGGGTCGGTTCGGCGGTGAGGTTGATGATCGGCGCGGCGGTGATCAGTGTGTTCGGAATGGTGGTGTGCTGGTTGTCGGCGCCGGTAAGCACGGTCTGGAAGATGCGCACTTCGCGCACGGTGCCGGTCTGGCCGGCCACGGTGACCACATCGCCCACGCGGAACGGTCGCAGCGTCACCAGCATCACGCCCGAGGCGATGTTGGACAGCGAATCCTTCAATGCCAGGCCGACCGCCAGGCCAGCGGTGCCGAGCACGGCCAGCAGCGGGGTGATCTGCACGCCCAGCGTGCCGATCGCCAGCACCACTACGATCACAATCGATGCGGCATACACCACGTTGCGCAGAAAGCTGCCGAGCATCGGATCCACGCCCATGCGCGCAGTGGCGCGCGGCATCGCATTGGACAGGCGTCGTGCCACCCACATGCCGACCAGCAGCACCACGATGGCGGCCAGCAGCGGCACACCATAGGTCTCCAGCAGGCGTTCCCAGTCGAGCGAGTGGAACCAGGGCGTTGCGGCGGGCGAGGGCGGTGCGGCGGCGATCATGCGGAAATTCCTTTGCTGCTGCGGGACAGGTGCGAGGTACGCGTGGCGTGCAAGGACGCCAGAAACAGCAAGCCCCGCAGAGGCGGGGCTTGCGTGCAGCAGCAGTATCGGCTGACGCCGATGAACACGACGTCAGCCTGCGGCCTTTACGGCATCAGCCGTTGGCCTTCAGCTTGGCCAGGCGCAGCCAGGTATCGACCACGGTGTCCGGGTTCAGCGACACCGACTCGATGCCTTCCTGCATCAGCCACTCGGCCAGATCCGGGTGATCGGACGGGCCCTGGCCGCAGATGCCGACATACTTGCCCTTGGCACGTGCTGCCTTGATCGCCATCGACAGCAGCTTCTTCACTGCCGGGTTACGCTCGTCGAACAGGTGCGCGACGATCGACGAGTCGCGGTCCAGGCCCAGGCTCAGCTGGGTCAGGTCGTTGGAGCCGATCGAGAAGCCGTCGAAGATTTCCAGGAATTCATCGGCGAGCAGTGCGTTGGACGGCACTTCGCACATCATGATGATCTTCAGGCCGTTCTCGCCCTGCTTCAGGCCGTTCTGTTCCAGCACCTCGATGACCTTGCGGCCTTCTTCCAGGGTGCGCACGAACGGAATCATGACCCACAGGTTGTCCAGGCCCATTTCGTTGCGCACGCGCAGCACGGCCTTGCACTCCAGCGCGAAGGCGGCCGAGAAGCTCGGGTCGACGTAACGGCTGGCGCCGCGGAAGCCGATCATCGGGTTCTCTTCGTGCGGCTCGTAGTTGCTGCCGCCGATCAGGTTGGCGTACTCGTTGGACTTGAAGTCCGACAGGCGCACGATCACGGCGTTCGGTGCAACCGAGGCGGTGAGGGTGGCGATGCCTTCGGCCAGGCGGTCGACGTAGAAGCTGACCGGATCACCGTAGCCGGCGATCTTCTCGTCGATCTTCTTCTTGGTCGCCGCGTCCTGGCGGTCGTACTCCAGCAGCGCGTTCGGGTGGATGCCGATGTGGCTGGCGATGATCATTTCCAGGCGGGCCAGGCCGATGCCAGCGTTCGGCAGCTGGCCGAAGTCGAAGGCACGTTCCGGATTGGCCACGTTCATCATGATCTTCAGCGGTGCCGGCGGCATGTTGCCCAGATCGGTGGTGGTGCGCTCGAAGCCGAGCTTGCCTTCGTAGATGAAGCCGGTATCGCCTTCAGCGCAGCTGACGGTGACCAGCTGGCCATCTTCGATGACCTTGGTGGCGTTGCCCGAACCGACCACGGCCGGCACGCCCAGCTCGCGCGCGATGATCGCGGCGTGGCAGGTACGGCCACCACGGTTGGTGACGATGGCCGAGGCGCGCTTCATCACCGGCTCCCAATCGGGATCGGTCATGTCGGCGATCAGCACGTCGCCCGGCTGCACGCGGTTCATGTCGTCCAGCGTCTTCACCACGCGGGCTACGCCCGAGCCGATCTTGGCACCGACGGCACGGCCTTCGGCCAGCACGTTGCCGCCCTTTTCGGTCAGCGCGAAGCGCTCGATCTGGGTGGCGTGGCTGCGCGACTTCACCGTTTCCGGGCGTGCCTGCACGATGAACAGCTTGCCGCTTACACCGTCCTTGGCCCACTCGATGTCCATCGGGCGGCCGTAGTGCTTTTCGATGACCAGCGCCTGCTTGGACAGTTCCTGCACGTCCTCGTCGCTGATCGAGAAGGTGTTGCGCAGTTCGGCCGGGGTGTCCTCGATCTTCACGCGCTCGCCGGGGACGTCCGAATACACCATGCGGATCGCCTTGCTGCCGAGCGAGCGGCGCAGGATCGCCGGCTTGCCGGCCTGCAGGGTGGGCTTGTAGACGTAGTACTCGTCCGGGTTGACCGCGCCCTGCACGACCATTTCGCCCAGGCCGAACGAGGAGGTGACGAACACCACGTCGCGGAAGCCGGACTCGGTGTCCAGGGTGAACAGCACGCCGGAGGAACCGACGCCCGAACGCACCATCAGCTGCACGCCGGCGGACAGGAACACGTCCTCATGCTTGAAGCCGTGGTGCACGCGGTAGGCAATGGCACGATCGTTGTACAGCGAGGCGAACACTTCCTTGACCTTGTGCACGACGTCGTCGGCACCGGTGACGTTGAGGAAGGTTTCCTGCTGGCCGGCGAAGGACGCATCCGGCAGATCCTCGGCGGTGGCCGACGAACGCACGGCCACGGCCACGTCGCCGCCGCCATTGTCGGCGCTCAGCTTGGCGTAGGCGGTGCGGATGTCCTGGTCCAGCTGCGGCTGCAGCGGCGCGTCGATCACCCAGCTGCGGATCTCCTTGCCCGCGGCGGTCAACGCGTTGACGTCCTCGACGTCCAGCGTGGCCAGCTTGTCGAAGATGCGCTTGGACAGGTCGTTGTGCGCGATGAAGTCCTTGAAGGCTTCAGCGGTGGTCGCATAACCTCCGGGAACGGAGACGCCCAGACCGGCCAGATTGCCGATCATCTCGCCCAGCGAGGAATTCTTGCCGCCTACGCGGGCCAGGTCGGCCAGACGCAGTTCGTGCAACCACAGGATGTTCTCGTTCAAGCGCGATGCTCCGTTTGGCCATCGCCCGAGGCGGGCTGAGTGGCCGCGTCCGTAGGAAGAAGCCGATATGATGCCGGGCAGACCGCTGTCGACACAAGCTTGTGTTGGCGGCCCTTTTAGGCTTCGTAGGGGGTAAAAGCGCGCATGTCGACCATCCGTCCGGTGTTCTACGTTTCCGATGGAACCGGTATCACCGCTGAAACCATTGGGCATAGCCTGCTGACCCAGTTCTCCGGGTTCAGCTTCATTACCGACCGGATGTCGTTTGTCGACGACCCCGAAAAAGCCCGGGAAGCCTGTTCCCGGATCCAGGCGGCGGGGGAGCGGTACCAGGTCCGGCCGATCGTGGTGAACTCCTGCGTGGACCAGAGCCTGAGCCTGATCCTGGCCGACAGTGGTGCCCTGATGCTGGACGTGTTCGCGCCGTTCATCGAGCCGCTGGAGCGTGAGTTGTCCAGTTCGCGCGTGAACCGTGTGGGCCAGGCCCATGGCATGGTCGACTTCGATACCTACCACCGCCGCATCAACGCGATGAACTTCGCGCTGACCCATGACGACGGTATCGCGGTGAATTACGACGACGCCGACGTGATCCTGGTGGCGGTGTCGCGCGCCGGCAAGACACCCACCTGCATCTACCTGGCCCTGCATTACGGGGTGCGCGCGGCCAACTACCCGCTGACCGACGAGGACCTGGAAAGCGACCGCCTGCCGCCACGGCTGCGCAACTACCGGCGCAAGCTGTTCGGCCTGACCATCGACCCGGACCGCCTGCAGCAGATCCGCCAGGAGCGCCGCCCGAACTCGCGCTACGCCAACCTGGATACCTGCAAGCGCGAGGTGGCCGCAGCCGAGGTGATGTTCCAGATGGAGCGCATCCCGACCCTGAGCACCACCCATACCTCGATCGAGGAGATTTCCAGCAAGGTGCTGGCCACGCTGGGGCTGCAGCGCGAGCTGTATTGAGGCGCGCGCCACGACCAACGGTCGTGGCCTACCGATGCTGCGGGAAACCCTCGTGCGTGGTGGGTATCGACCGGTGGTCGATACCGGGCCCCTTTGGCCGGGGCGATCCCGCCCCCACGTTGAAGCACCAACGTGTAGGATCGACCCATGGCCCGAGCCTTGCCCCGCACCGAACGCATTCCCCGCCTGAGCCGGCTGAGCTGGCTCATGGGCCTGTACGCGGAAAACTACCGCCACCTGGTGCGTCTGTTCGAACCGGCCGGACTGGTGGCGGGCAGCTACATTTCCTCGATCGGCGACGGCCTGGATGTTCGTCTGGACGTGATCGAGTGCCACCGTTACACGGTGGAACTGCGCCTGACCTACGACCTGGCCGACCCGGTCACCGGAGAGCCGGACCCGTCGGCCTATGTGCGGCTGTACCGTGACGCCCGCCAGGCCGAGACCACCCACTGCTACGTGGGCCGCCGCTGGCAGGACACGATGGGCCTGTATCCGCCGCCGGCGGAGCTGATCAGCCATCGCATGCGGATGAACACCTTCCTCGGCAAGTGGCTGGAATACCTGGCCGAGCGCGGCCACGGCGTCGCCACCCTGCGCCGTGATCCCGATGGTGCCGGCACGCCCACTGAGCGCCGCCTGTCGCTGGTGCGCTGATCGGCCATAATCCACGGCTGACCTGCCGCTGGATGCTGCCCCATGCCGTATACCCCGATCGTCGCCACCCTGGGCTACGTGCTGTCGCCCGATCGTCGCCAGGTGCTGATGATCCATCGCAATACCCGCCCCGGTGACCATCATCTGGGCAAGTACAACGGGCTGGGTGGAAAGATCGAGGCGGACGAGGATGTGGCCGCCAGCATGCGCCGCGAGATCCAGGAAGAGGCCGGTATCGACTGCACCAGCATGCGCCTGCGCGGCACTCTCAGCTGGCCGGGTTTCGGCAAGCACGGCGAGGACTGGCTGGGCTTCGTGTTCGTCATCGATGGATTCGAGGGCACCCCGCACGGCGGCAACCACGAGGGCACGCTGGAGTGGGTGGACCTGGACAAGCTGGACACGCTGCCGATGTGGGAGGGCGACCGCAACTTCCTGCCGCTGGTGTTCGATACCGACCCTCGCCCGTTCCACGGCGTGATGCCGTACAAGGACGGCCGCATGGTGAGCTGGTCCTTCAGCCGTCTGTAACCTGGCGAATCGTGTGGGTGCCACCCATTCCGGTGGGGGCCAACCGTGGTTGGCACGCTCTTCTGGTTGATTAATGCCCGGGTAATATTGACGGCCGCAAATTACCCGGGCAATATTGGCGCATCGCCTCTGATGCCATTGCCATGCCTGCGTCCCGACTCCCTCCCTTCAGTTGCTTCGACGGCCATCGCCTGGTCGCTTCCGGTACCCCGGAGATGGCGGCGCTGGCGCTGAAACAGCTGCGCGCTGGCAACGCTGCCGGACCGCTGCTGGTGTTCGACAACGCTACCGGCCGCACCCGTGATTTCGATACGCGTGGTAGCGACGCAGAACTGCTGGCGCGGGTCATCGAAGCGTTTCCCGCCGCCGTCGAGGCGGATGCCGACATCACTGCCGAAGATGTGCCGGCAACCCCGCGCGGCCGTGGCCGCCCCAAGCTGGGCGTGGTTGCCCGCGAGGTGACGTTGTTGCCGCGCCATTGGGCGTGGCTGACCGAACAGCCGGGTGGCGCCTCCGTGGTTCTGCGCAGGCTGGTGGAGGCGGCCAGCCGTGCCGGTGCGGACAAGGACCAGCAGCGCCGCCACAGCGAGCGTGCCTATCACTTCCTGCAGACCATCGCCGGCGACCTGCCGGGTTTCGAGGAGGCGATCCGTGTCCTGTTCGCGCACGACCGGGCGGGCCTGGAAATGGCGTTGCGCAGCTGGCCCGAGGACGTGCGCAACCACGCCCTGCGCCTGGCATTCGAGAGCGCCGACGGCTGAGCCATCGCGCCGTCGTTGAGCGGCGGCGCCACCTGATCGCGGGCCACGGCCCGCTTCCCCTGTGCGTGCTTTGCTGGCGGAAACGCCGGGCAGGGCAGCCCTTGCCCAGAGAGTCCCATGACCCCCCCTGTACATCCGACACCCCCGGCCGCACCACCGCTGTGGCGCACCTACCTGGCCCTGCTGCTGCCGATGCTGCTGACCAATGCGCTGCAGCTTGCCGCAGGCACGCTGGACAACATCTACCTCGGCCATCTGCTGGGGACGCAGGCGGTGGCTGCCGCCGCAGCGTTCTTCCCGGTCTTCTTCCTGCTGTTGGCCCTGGTAATGGGCCTGGCGACCGGTGCGATGGTGCTGATCGGCCAGGCCTGGGGCGCGGGCCGGCCGCAGCAGGCGCGCGCTGTGGCTGGCAGCGCGGTGGCGCTGATCCTGCTCATGTCGGTGCTGGTGATGGTCGTGGGCGGCGGTTTCGCTCCAGAGCTGCTGGTGGCACTCGGTACGCCGGCCCCGATCCTCGGCGAATCCATCGTCTATGCCCGTATCCTGCTGCTGGCGGTACCGGTGTTCTTCCTGCTGTGGCTGGCCACTGCGGTGAGCCGCGCGGTGGGCGATGCGAAGACGCCGCTGCATGCGCTGCTGCTGGCCACGGTGGTCGGCCTGCTGTGCACGCCGCTGCTGATCCTGGGCTGGGCCGGCCTGCCGCAGCTGGGCGCAGCCAGTGCGGCAGTCTCGGCGGCGCTCGCCTCGCTGCTGGCCCTGGCCTGGCTGATGTGGCGGTGGCAGCGGATGGGGCACCCGTTGGCACCGGGGCATGAGTTGCTGCGAGCGATCCGTTTCGATGGAGCACTCATCCGTCCGATGCTACGCATCGGCGTACCGTCCTCGCTGCAGATGCTCAGTCTGGCCGTGGCCGAGATCGTGCTGCTGGGCTGGATCAATCGCCACGGCTATACCGCCACGGCCGCCTACGGCGCGGTCAATCAGTTGATGAGCTGGGTGCAGCTGCCTGCGATGTCGCTGGGCATCACCGCCACCATCCTCGCCGCGCATGCGCTGGGGGCGGGACGTACGGCACGGCTGCCCGCCATCGCCCGCACCGGCGTGCTGCTTGGACTGGTGATACTGAGCGGGGTGGTGATGCTGGTTGTGGCGCTGGCGCCCTGGTTGACTGGCCTGATCCTGGCGGCGACCGACGTGCGCGAACTGGCCACGCAGCAATTGCGCACCGTGGTGTGGGGCGTGCTGGCGATGGGGGGCAGTGCGGTGCTGGTCGGAGTGATGCGAGGCGGTGGCACGGTGTTGTTGCCCGCGTTGCTGGGCATGGCGGCCGTATTGCTGCTGGAGCTGCCACTGGCGATGTGGCTGCAGTCCCGGCACGGTCTGGCCGGGCTGTGGTGGGCGTGGCCGCTGGGGTTGCTGGCCATGCTGGTGATGCAGGTGCTCTGTTTTGCTCGCTGGAGGCGGGCGCAGGCTGGGTAGTGCCGGCCGCTGGCCGGCAATCCGGAATGGCCGGGGCACCCGGCCAGCGGCCGGCTCTACCACTCGGTCAGGCGGGCAGCTTCAGTGCCGCTGTGCCAGCAGTAGGTGGAAGTGCTTTTCGCGGGTCTGGCCGTCATTGCCGGCCGCGGATTCCCGATGGCTGCGCCAGGCCGAGACACGGAAGCCTGATACCCGCAGTGCGAGCTCCACCGCGTCCAGCTCATGCAGCTGGAAGTCGGCAGCGAATGGCAGGCTGCGCATGAAGCTGGCGTCGCCAAAGGCCAGGCACAGGCGGCCGCCCCGGCGCAGTACCCGCGCCAGCTCATCCAGCACCGGGGCCAGGTTCGGCCAGAAGTACAGGGTGTTGACCGCCAGCGCTGCATCCATCGCGGCATCGGCGACCGGCAGCGCCTGGGCGTCGCCGTGCCGCATCGCCGCACGCTCGGCCAACCCGGCGCTGGCCAGCCGCTGGTTGCCGGCCTCGACCATGGCGGTGGACAGCTCGATGCCCAGATAGTGGCTGCCGGTGGCCTGCAGCATCAGCGGCGCGAAGGCCGCGTTGCCCGGGCCGACCTCCAGGACCTGTTCACCGGCGCCGACGGCCAGCAGCCCGATCGCGGCCAGGTTGAGTGCGCCGTTGCTGCGGTTCATCGAGTCGGCGACCGCCAGCGCGGCCTCGCCATGGGGCTGCCGCAGCTGTGCGGCCAGGGTGGGAGCATCCAGCATCATCATCGTCCATTGCAGAGTTTCGGACGTGGCGGCGGCGGGTCCGCCGGTGACCATAGCGCCGACCTTGTGGCTTGGGAAGTAGGGAAACCCCGGTGCAGGGTGATGAGGAAATGTCCAACGTCGCAGTCGGTGAGATCTGGTTGTCCACAGGGGGTGTGGATTACGCGTGGGCAACTTTGTGGATAAGCCGCGACAGGCGCCACCCCCCTAGGCTGTCAAGATGGGTGGCGAAAAATTCACCGCTGGTGAGGGCGGGTGAGGGAGCGGTGAAGGCTGGGTCCTGCCAGCGCTGTCGCCAGTGGCGGCGCTCGCGGTAACCTGTGGGCCTTGATGCTCCGTGAGACCCCATGAAACGTCACTTCTCGATGCTGCGCGAATTCCAGCTGGCCGACTGGTTCACCTTGGCCAATGCTTTCTGCGGCACCGGTGCGGTATTTGCCGCGATGCGCTTCCTGCAGGACGGCGAGCGCGGCTACCTGCTGTTCGGCATGGCGTTGATCCCGCTGGCTTTCATCTTCGATGCCCTCGACGGGCGCATCGCGCGCTGGCGCAAGTCCAGCTCTACCCTGGGCCGCGAGCTGGACTCGCTGTCCGACGTGATCTCCTTCGGCGTGGCGCCGGCGGCGCTGGCCTATGCCTGCGGCATGCAGGGCGGCTGGGACTGGCTGGTGCTGAGCTACTTCGTCTGCTGCGGCGTCAGCCGCCTGGCGCGCTACAACGTCACCGCCGAGGCGCTGGCCGGTGACGAGGGCAAGGTCAAGTTTTTCGAGGGCACTCCGATCCCGACCAGCCTGGTGCTGGTGATCGTGCTGGCGATCGCCGCCGGTACCGATGCCATCGGCCAGGACCTCTGGTTCGGCCAGTGGCAGATCGGTCCGTGGCAGCTGCACCCGATGGTGCTGCTGTTCGCCCTGTCCGGGTCGCTGATGATCAGCAAGACCCTGCGCATTCCCAAGCCATGAGCCAGCCCTGCGGAGGCCTGTGATGACCAGCTCGGCCCATGACGCCGGCAGCAGCGATTTCGAAGCCCTGGCGCGGCAGTACTTCGGCGCCTGGGGCGATGCCCTGCGCCATGCGAGCACGCCCGGTGCGCCGGCCGGTGACGACCCCGGCAGCTGGCAGCGGTTATTCGACTGGTGGGGCCAGCTGTTGCCCGAACAGGGGCAGGGCGCACCGGAAGATGCCGTGCGCCGGTTCCGCGAACAGGCGGGCAGCTGGTACGGCACCATGCAGGAAGTGGCCGCGCGTTTCGCCGGCCGCGACGCCAGCAGCGCGGACGTGGCACAGGCTTGGCGCGAGGCGGTGCAGGGGCAGGGCGACGGCATGCTGCAGTGGATGCTGCAGGGGGCCCGTGGCAGCACCCACGCCGGCGCCGCCGTGCCCGAATTCGCCGCATGGCTGCAGCAGTTCCAGCTGCAGGCTGGCCCGTGGCTGCAGAGCCCGGCATTCGGCCCGGGCCGCGAACACCAGGCGCGCTGGCAGGCCCTGCTGCGTGCGCAGGAAGAATACCAGCAGCATTCGCGCGCCTATGTCGACCTGATCAAGCGGGCACTGGACGAGGCCTTTGCGTTGTTCGAGCAGCGCCTGGCCGAGCACGAACAGCCGGGCAGCCAGCTGACCAGCGCCCGCGCGATGTTCGACCTGTGGATCGAAGTGGCCGAAGAGGCCTACGCCAAGGTCGCCATGTCCGAGCCGTTCCAGCAGGTATATGCCTCGCTGGGCAACGCACAGATGCGCCTGCGCGCCGGCCTGCAGCGTGAGGTGGAACAGATGAGTGAACGCATCGGCCTGCCGACCCGCAGCGAGATGGATGCCGCACACCGCCGTATCGCCGAGCTGGAGCGCAGCCTGCGCCGCCTGCAGGCACAGGTGGCGGTGCTGGCTGGAACTGCCGAGGTGGACCCAGTGGCGCAGCCGGCGCCGGCGAAGGTGAAGCCGGTCGTACGCAAGGCCGCGAAGAAGGCCGCGCCGGCAAAGAAGGCGGCTGCGAAAAAGGCGTCAGCGAAAAAGGCCGCACCTCGCACTTCCACTCGGACGCGTGACCGATGAAGGGGCCGCTGGGCTTCAACGCCGATGACCTGATGCAGGAAACCCTGGCCATGCAGCGCAAGCTGATGGAAGGGCTGAAGCTGCTGCCGCAGGTGGAAGACGTGGACTATGGCGTGACCGCGCGTGAGGAAGTCTGGCGCGACGGCAAGGTGGTGCTGTACCGCTTCGTCGGCGAACAGTCACCGACCCGGCGTACGCCGCTGCTGATCGTCTACGCGCTGGTCAACCGGCCGTACATGGTCGACCTGCAGGCCGACCGTTCGCTGGTGCAGAAGCTGCTGGCGCTGGGCCAGGACGTGTACGTGCTGGACTGGGGCTACCCGGATCGCTCGGAGCGCTTCCAGACCCTGGAGGACTACCTGCTGCGCTACATCGATGGCGCCGTCGATGCGTTGCGTGCGCGCAGTGGTGGCCCGGTCGACCTGCTGGGTATCTGCCAGGGCGGCGTGTTCGCACTCTGCTACGCCGCGTTGCGCCGGCAGAAGCTGGGCAAGCTGATCACCATGGTCACCCCGGTCGATTTCCAGACGGACGACAACATGCTCTCGCATTGGGCGCGGCAGGTGGACGTGGACCTGCTGGTCGACACGCTGGGCAACATCCCGGCCGACCTGATGAATGCCAGTTACCTGATGCTCAAGCCGTTCCGCTTGAACGTGCAGAAGTACGTGGGCCTGCTCGACATCCTCGATGACAAGGCCGCGCTGGAGGACTTCCTGCGCATGGAGAAGTGGATCTTCGACTCGCCGGACCTGGCGGGCGAGGCGTTCCGCGACTTCATCAAGCAGTTCTACCAGGGCAACGGATTGATGAACGGCACGGTGCGGATCGGCGAGGAGGCGGTGGATCTGTCGCAGGTGACCCTGCCGGTGCTGAACATCTACGCCGAGCAGGACCATCTGGTACCGCCGGACGCCTCGCGCGCGATGCGTGGGCGCTTGGGCACGGACGACTACACCGAGTCCAGTTTCCGCGGTGGCCATATCGGCATCTACGTGTCCGGCCGTGCGCAGCGCGAAGTGCCGGCCACGATCGATGGCTGGTTGAAGGCGCGTGACCTGTAGAGTCGAGCCATGCCCGACTGACCTGGGGGGATGATGACGTACCGGATTCTGTTGATTCTTGCGGCACTGCTGGCAGCGCCGCTTGCCCACACCGCACCCAGTGCGGATGCACGGCGGGAGATCGCCCAGCTGATCGCCAGCCTGGACGGCTCCCAATGCCGCTTCCAGCGCAATGGCAGCTGGCACGATGGCAGTGATGCGCGCGCGCACCTGCAGCGCAAGTACGACTACCTGCTGAAGAAGGACATGGTGGACAGCGCCGAGCAGTTCATCGAGCGCGCTGCCAGCCAGAGCAGCATGAGCGGCAAGCCCTACCGCATCCAGTGTCCGGGACAGCCTGAACAGACCGCAGCCGCTTGGTTCGGCGCACGCCTGCAGGCCCTGCGCCACCGCACGCCGTAGACATGGGGGCGGTGTAGAGTCGAGCCATGCTCGACTGCTTTTTCCCGCAGCCCAGGAGAACCGCCATGAACACCACGCCGCGCACGCTGTCGCGTTCGTTGAACGACCGCATGATTGCCGGCGTGATGGGCGGCATCGCCCACCGCTTCGGCTGGAACCCCACGCTGGTGCGGATCGTGTTCGTGCTGGTCTCGATCGGCTCTGCGGCCTTCCCTGGCATCCTGGTCTACCTGATCCTGTGGCTGCTGATGCCGAACGAGGCCGATTGAAGACTGCCCCTGAGCCCTGGCCGATCTGGCTGCGCGCGCTGCAGGTACTGGGCGCGGTGTGGACGTCACCCAATTCCCTGATCGGCCTGATCGGCGGCCTGGCCGGCATGCTCGGCGGCGCGACATTGCGCTGGAGCGGCCGTGACTGTGCGTTGGTGTTCGACCGCTGGCCGTGGGGGCCGGGTGGGGCGATCACGCTGGGCAATGTGATCCTGCATACCGGTCATGATCTGGGCATTTCGTGCCGGACCTATGCGCATCAGGCGGGGTGGGGCGTGGAGCCGCTGATCCGGCTGGACGACCACGAACGCGCGCACGTCTACCAGTACATGGTGCTGGGGCCGCTGTACCTGCCGGTGTACCTGCTGTGTGGCGGGGTGAGTGCGCGGAATCCATTCGAGCGCGCGGCCGATCATTTTGCCCGGTTCGGGCACGGCTGGTGGCCGTTGGCAGGAATCCCCCACCGATTCGTTAGCC
>NZ_VMBJ01000044.1:0-41899 GCF_010608305.1 Stenotrophomonas sp. AS012628
GAGCAGCACGTGGTCCACGCGCGAGAGATTGTTCTGCTTGGCCAGCACCAGCAGGCTCGCGCTGATGCGCTGGCTGGCCGCGTCGAACGGGCGACCATGCGCCGCATCCAGCTCGGCCACTTTCTGGATCAGCTGCGAGAACAGGCGGTGGTCTGGATGCGAGGGGTCCAGCAGCGTGCCGGCCACTTCAATCGGTGTCGGCGGCGGCTCATCGCTGGCGCGGTCGCCCTGGCGATGATGCTCGGCCTCGCGCTCGGGCATCGCGTGATGGGTTTCGGCATTCAGATCGCTGCCCGGGAACGGCGCGGCAATGCACTGTATTTCCGGCAGGTTGAACAGCACCGCGAACTCGCCCAGGTTGCTGCCGCCGTCCAGCGGGGCCGGCAGCGGATGCAAGCCCGCATAGTGCAGCGCCGCCCAGACGAAATCGCTGCAGCGGTTGATGGTGGCCGGGCGATCCACATCGAATTCGAACTCGGCCGGCTCCTCGGCGAAATCACGCAGGCAGCCGTAATGCTCCTCGGTGATTTCCAGGGTGCGGCTGTAATACGGGTCCAGATGCTCGTCGGCATCGTCGTGGCGCACCTGCGCGTACTGCGCACCCGTGGGGGCTTCGCCCGGCGCGTAGCGCGGCGGTGCGAAGCCGTAGCTGTGGGCCTCGTCGCCTGCTGCCACCTGCAGGTACATGTGGCCGCGCGGCGAGATACCCCCGCTCTTAAGTGGTGTGCCGGGGGCGGCCAGGTACAGCGTTGCGGTGTAGCGTGTTGCCTGCTCCATGCCTGCTCAGCCTTGTTGGGTACTGCGGTCCTGGGCGGATGATGGCATAGGTGGGATGGGGGACAGGTAGAGATGGAGGCAGTTTCGAGGCCGAGGCGCTCGAAACTGTGATCTTCCGTGCAGTCGCTGGAAGTCAGCCCATCTGCAGCGGCGCCCGGGTTTGTTCCAGGGCCGGCTCCTGCGGCGCCAACGAGGCGCGCTCCTGCTGGGCCTGCGCAATCTGCTCGACCTTGGCGAATGACTGCTCCACCGGTGTTCGCGCAGCCTCCTCCGCCGTCATCGAAGCTCGCACATGGGCAGGATCGTTGAGCTCCCCCTGCACGACGAACAGTCGCTGCGGCGAACCATCGCTTGGAGCATTGCCCAATACCACATGGTCGACATGCTCCAGCCCGCTCTCCTTGGCCGTGGCCAACAAGCCCACTGAGATCCGCTCGCTGGTCCCATCGTAGGAGCGGCCATGCGCCTCATCAATGCCCGCTATTCCCTTGCGGATGGAATCGAGCATATCGCGATCGCCCCGCGGCAGTTGCTCATCGCTGATGATTCGCTGCATCAACGTTCTCTCCGGCATTTTTTTGTAGTGCTCGCTATTCAGCGCGCTATCTGGAAAGGGCGCGCGGATGCTGCGGATGTACTCCACATTGCTGAGCGGTTTCAGGCCACCTTCGAAGCTCTTGTCCTGCATGAAGAGAAGGTTGGTTCGATGAAGGCCGGCGTGATTCAGTGCGCCCCACGTGTAGTCGATACAGCTGTTTTCCACCCCGTGATACTCAGTATTGAATCCATGCTCGCCGGGCTTTGTGCCAAATTCCACCAGCTTGTCGTACTGCCGCTGGCTGATTTCCATCGTCCGCGTGTAGTACGGGTCTTTGTACTGCTCGGCGTCATTGTTGTAGACCATTCCAGGCCCAGTCACGACGCCATGCTCGATGGGTGCAAAGCCAAAGCTCACCTCGTCCTTGCCATGTGCCACTTTGTAGTAGACGTGGCCGGCGCTGGATGTCCCTCCAGCCAGCAGCGGCGTGCCGGGAGCGGCAACGAAGATTGTGACTGTGTACTTGTCGTCCATGACGCACTCCTACTTCGACTTGTTTACGTAGGCCACCAGCAACTCGGCTTGCGTGGCCGCCAATCGATCATCAGGCTTCAGTATCTGCATACTCAGCCTGTAGTGGCCAGGCTGCAGTTCCTGAGCCCAAGCGAGGGCAAGTTGTGTGTGGTGACTGTCAGGCGCCTCCAATCCTGCTGACTGCAGAGACTGATGATCGACGTCATCCAACCACCCGCCTTCCACCCGGCCCGTGGGTCCGATGGGCTCAATACGCGCGGGCGTGCCTGCCACCGACTCCACCCTCACCAACGGAACAGGAATGCGCTTTTGCGCCTCCAGCCGCTCCAGTTTCACCTCGGCGGGTAGGCCCATACTGCGGATCTCACGGCTCGTATTCAGTGATTTCAGCCCGTCTTCTCCACCCACCCGGATTCCAAGAAACAAGGTTGGCGAGGAACTTTTCCCTGGGGGCGGTAGGGTGAACTCGACCACCATGGGTGTGGTCATTGCCACCAGCGGCAGCGGCCTGACGAAGGGCACCAGGGTCCCGTTCTCTGCCGGAGCACGCGGCCCGGGTACCGCCTCCGAGCTGGCTCGGCAGCCGCTCAGCAGGGAACCTGACAGTATCAAGGCCAGGCAGACCAACCATCTTCCTTGTCGAAACATCGCTTTTCCTCTTCCAAGGCTCATCGAAGCCGTTGAAGGCGCCTTCGCCCGTACTTATACACCCCGGCGGCAGATGATTCTGCGACGAAGTTCGCTGCGTCGCGGCTCCTGCGACTGGGAGTGATCAAAGTCGACCACGCGCAATGGTGCGCTTACCGTACACGCATAGGGGGTAGTAAATGGACCGCTACTTTGTGAACAGAACGCCGCAGGCCAATGGAGACCATGAGGTGCATAAACAGGGATGCTATTGGCTTGCTCGCGCCCAGTCCACACAGGACCTCGGCTTGCACACCAGCTGTAGGACGGCCGTGGCTGAAGCCCGGAGGTGGTACCGGCAGTCGAATGGCTGTGCCACTTGCGCTGCAGCCTGCCATACGAGTTGATCAACGGCCGAAAGCGAAGCGGATGCGGCCCCGCCAAATTTGGGCGGGGCCGCACCGTCACAGCCGCTGAGACAGGCCTAAGCCTCCCCCCGTCCCCACTGGAGGATGCCCATGACCAAGATCCACCCCACATGGCTGGAAGCCTTCGACAAGAAGCTCCTCCACCTGTTCGCCATCGACCATAGCGACGCCGGCATGGATGAGTATCTGCTGGGCTGCTACGCAGACCTCCCACCGCGTGAGGCTGCGCTGGCGTTCGGCGGCGACTACGACCTGGAGCGCGACGATGCACTGTGGCCACGGCCGGGCGCGCCTATGTAATCCGCGCAGCAATCCCGCACGCAGGCATTCAAGGCAAGCGATGCCAGGGGATGGCCGCTATGCTGGCAGCGCACCGGAATGGAAACCACGTATGCCCCGTTTGAACACCGCCCTGGCACTGAACCTCGTTCTGATGCTGCTGGGCGCCACACCTGCCATGGCCATGGCGGCAGACCCGCAGGTTTCCACCGAAGTGTTCGTAGAGCGCGGTGACAACCCCACTTTCGAGCTGCAGCAGGCGCCTGCCGTTGTGTATTCAACGGCCCCTGCCACGCCGCCCGATACCTTGCTGCAGGCTCCCATGGAGGTGCTGCTGGTTGCTCAATTGGATGAGCTGGGCCACGTTTCCAACGTGATGGTGGCGCGGTCCAGCGGACTGCGGGAGATTGATCGTGCGGCCTTTACCGCAGTGGACCAGTGGCGCTTCGAACCGGTTGTGATTGAGGGCGTCGCGCTGCACGCGCGGGTTCGGGTCCGTATGACCTTCGTGCCCACGGCCGAGGCGCCGCCCGGCTGAACCGCTGGTGCAATCTGTCGTGATTGGTCCTACGCCGTGGGCCTGGCTGTGGGCATCCTGCGCTTGGGGCCAATAGCGCCAAGCCCTTCAAGACCGTTGCGGCGCAATCGCTTGCCGGCTTAACACCGTGTGCGACAATCCCGAAAGCGTCAGGACTGGCAATCGTCAGTTCTGCAGTTTCTTGGCATTTGGCAGCTGCGCGGGTATCTCTTGGCGTGCCACCGGAAAAGGGTGGCGCGGGTTCGAAAGCCCGTTCAGTAACCATGTGTTTTACGCTTGTCAGCCGGCGTCACCTTTGCGTGGCGCCGGCTGGCAATCCGTTCGCGTTCCATGGCGGGCGGTGCGTGGGGGTCTTCGGACCCACCGGCTTGGTTACTGTCCGGCTTTCGAACCACGCATCGTCCGCCGCCTTTATCTGGTGGCGCTGCTATCTGTCCTGTACGGAGCATTGCCATGAACACATCGGACTTCCGTTCCCTGCACGCGCAGTACGATCCGGACAACACCGAACCCGACCGCGAACGGTCCATCGATCCCAACGCCTTCGTCGCCACGTTGCATCGCATCGGCACTGGTGCGGCTGCGGACGGCCAGCCTTGGCCGGAGCGGCATCAACTGCCTGGGCGTTGTCTTCAGCTGGCGGATGCGGATTGCGCGTTGGCAGGGCTGCGCGTGGTGGCGGAGCTGATGCTGGCTGCGGAGCGCACTCGGCAGAATGGTGCGCCCGAGGAGTACCTGGGGGATCGGGTTATGGAAGGATTGAAGATGGCGTGTGTGGCGTTGACTGCGCAGGTGGCTGAGCGGTTGCACGTGCGGGAATAGCCCAGTTGGATCTGGCCATGTGTCACGTGGCTGCTGGTCATCCACGTGCTATCGGCTGACGTCGGATGGAAGTCACCCTTGCGGGTTCCACAAGGCATCCCCGATTCGGAGATGCCTACCTCTGGTGATTATTTCCTACTTACGCAGCAGTACGGCCCGATGGTAATTCAGGTACGAGACCTGCGCCGCCGAGAACGGAACGCTCGGAATCTTCTGCACCACATCCCACCTCAAGCGCACTGCCTCCGGCAACTGCTTGCTCAGAATTAGCCGACCGTCATCTTCAAACGAGATGTATCCACGGTCGAATAGCCGATCGATATGGGGCGCCAACATCAGCCCATTGCTTCCATCAAGGCGCTCAGAGTTGGTGCTCTTCGCCCAGGGCTTAATGTGGCTAGCGATGAGAAACTTGGGCTCACTCGTGCCGGTAACGCGGCAGACCTTTTCGATGTCGCTCACGTTCTTACGGTAGATTCCCTGTCCCACTCTGGCATTGATCAGCTGGGTCTTCACTGTCTCCCCAATATTTTTGTCTTCCTTGATCTCCTTGACTCGCACCTCCTCTTGCCAAGCGCTCAGGTCATCAACGTCAACGTTGAGCAGCGACAAAAGCTCAGTAGCCATTTCCGGCGGCACTGGGAACAGGTAGGCCTGGTTAGCCTTGCCATCCGGTTTCAGCGGCGAGTACTTCATCGGAAGACGCGGCCGAATCTTCGCAATATGCTCGCTCACCTTTAGCGGCGATTCCATCAGGTGATAGTCCACCGGAACGGCCCAGCCGTCCCTGCGCCACTCGTTGTCCGTCTTTTTGAAATCATCAGGGCGATCTTTTGCATAGTGCGCCCCATTGACGATCGCGACAGCCTTGATTTGAGCATTGGCAAAAGCGAAAACCACATCACCTGGACGCACCTGGGTCATGTGCTCATAGAAGGGATTTGTCTTCCCTTCCACATTGGTCTTCGGCGACCACAAGTAGCCAGCCTTAACCGCCCGATCAAACGTCTGCTTCTGGTTCACCCACCAGTACGCCATCCCTGCTTCCCCCGTCACATCCAATTGATGCGGCCTATTGGCCTTCGAGACGGGATAGTACCCTCCTATGTCGCAATCAGCACGCTTTCATCGAATACAGCGAGATGCAGGGAATGCGCTGGCAGCTCTCCTTCTCCTTGATGGCGCGAGATGCCCACAACTACATCCGCGTTCCACTTTCGTTTGCGCAGTTCATATCGTTCTCGCGGCTCTTGAGGCTCACGAATAGCATGCTGCTCTTCTCACGCACGAGTTGCGGCGCGACATGTGAAGATCGATCTGCACAACCGAAACTGCGTGCTCGGCTCTGTCCATCCCTCTTGTAGCACTGGAACTGAATGGATCGGGGACATCTCGCTGCCGGCGGTGCAGAAGCAGCGCTTCGGCCGATTCTGCTAGTTGGCGTTCCGATGTCCACATGTCCTTCCTCACAGGTTTTAGGAAAGGGTCTCCAGGACGTACTTAGAATCATTGACACAACCGGAAATAAGAGTTAAATCAGCAAGACATCAGCAGCGCTTTCGTGCCATTTCATTCAGGGGGATGACATTTGGCGAACACTACTGAACGTAAGGAAAAGCTCTCAATTTATTTAGTTAAGGATGGTCACTACAGCCCGGACGAATGCGTAAAGCTGGAACTGGTTGGGCGAAAGTACGTCTTCAACATCCCAGGTATTGAGGCGTTTCTCTATGTAAAAAGGGAGGCGCCAGCGCATCCACCTCTTTGGACACGTATATTTACGGAGCATCCTGATGGTCCAACGGTGGAATTCGGGAAAAGTAGCAACGTTGGCGCCGCTCTCTACGCCAACTTGGATGGGAAAAAATTCCTTATCTCTTTTGGCTCAGGATTTCACCTAATTAACGGGGAGCTCACTGAGAGAGATTTCGGATTGCGCGTAACACTGAACGCAGTTGACCCGGAAAAACTCAGAAGCCTCGACAAAGCCAGCTATGACGACAATCCGCTCAATTCTAGGACACAAAGCTCCCTTGAGGTAGATATATTCGATCTTCAAGCGAACACTGAATCCGATTTGGTTTATGCAGTTACTGGAGCCTGCAAAGTCCCACTACTCGGCACACATATCACAGGCCGAGACGCTCTTACGCTAATGGTCGAAACGGACCTTAATGGAATCCCGAGAATACTTTCCAAGACGATCGAGCTATTTAACTCACCCCTACCGAGCGCCTACGCGTGGATAGATAACATCGCAAAGGTACGAGACCCGGACACAATTAGAATTCTTGACCTTCTTCTTGATGACGAAATATCAAAAGTAGGAGGCACCAATGTCTGGCTTGGGGAGCCAGAAATTGTCAATTGGGAATCAAACGCTGGGTACTCCTTTGACATGTACCAAAGCACACCACGCCATCAAACCTTATGCATTTCCGATCTTCGCGATTATCTAGACTCAAAGTCAGTGAAATTCAGCCTTGATGCGCTGAAGAACATTACCGTTCATATCAATGATGCCAACTATCGGTCAACTCAAAGCTGGCCGGCCTACAGATGCATCCACGCAGAAATAGTGGATGGAAACGACAGATTCATAATTAGGAATGGGTCATGGTTCAAGATAGAAGCGGACTTCATTGCCGAGATAGACAGACGGCTATCTAACGCAAAAATATCCCGGACCTTCCTGCCACCATACTCGTACGCCAACGAGGGCGAATACAACTCGCAAGTTGCCAAGAGCACTACAAACATCCACCTGATGGATAAGAATAATGTAAAAACAGGCGGCCCATACGACAAAATTGAGTTTTGCGACCTAATTGTTGGAAGTAGTAATTTTGTGCATGTCAAGTACTACAGATCATCCGCGACACTTAGCCATCTTTTTTCGCAAGGCGCAGTGGCCGCAGAGATATTCCTGAAAGACGAAGATTTCCGCAGAAGACTGAATGCAAAACTGCCAAGCCATATCGCACTGACGGATACAGCCAGACGTCCTGATCCAAGCAATTACACCATCACGTATGCAATAGCCACGTCCAAGGCGCTGCCCATCGAACTACCCTTCTTTTCCAAGGTCACTCTAAAGAACTCCATTTCTCACCTCGAAGCACTAGGATTCAACGTTGAGTTAACGAGCATTCCGTTAGATCCAACCCTGAGCAAAATAAAGAAATATAGACCAAAGGCTGTCAGAAAGAAGAAGTGAAATACTCTGTTGGTAAGGCGCTTACTTAACTTCCATAAAAAAGGGGCGACCTAATGGCCACCCCTTTTGTACCAGCAGTGCAGCTCAATCAAACCCCGACAGGGTTAGCCTTCTCCGGATCAATCTTGTACTGCTTGATCGCCCGGGCCACGTCCTTCGCGGTCATCTTCCCTTCCTTCGCCAGCGCCGCAATCGCGGCATGCGCGATGTAGTAGCGATCCACCTCAAAGAACCGGCGCAGGTTCGCACGCGTATCCGAACGGCCGAAACCATCCGTACCCAGCACCGTGTAGCTCATCGGCACGAACGCACGGATCTGATCCGCATACGCACGCACGTAGTCGGTGGCGGCAATCGCCGGGCCCTGGCGGCCTTCCAGCAGCTCGGTCACGTAGGCCTTGCGCTGCTCACCTTCCGGATGCAGGCGGTTGGCACGTTCCACGTCGAAACCATCGCGACGCAGTTCGTTGAAGCTCGGGCAGCTCCAGATGTCGGCGGTCACACCGAAGTCCTTGTCCAGCAGCTCGGCCGCGGCAATGGCTTCGCGCAGGATGGTGCCGGAGCCCAGCAGCTGCACGCGCAGCTCGCCCTTCTTCGGCTTGCCGGCGTCGGTCAGCAGGTACATGCCCTTGACGATGCCTTCGGCCGCGCCTTCCGGCATTTCCGGGTGGGTGTAGTTCTCGTTCATCAGGGTGACGTAGTAGTACTCGTCCACCTGGTCTTCCATCATGCGCTTGGTGCCGTGCTGCAGGATCACCGTCACTTCGAAGCCGAAGGTCGGGTCGTAGCTGCGCACGTTCGGAATGCCACCGGCCACCAGATGGCTGAAGCCATCTTCGTGCTGCAGGCCTTCACCGTTCAGCGTGGTGCGGCCGGCGGTGCCACCCAGCAGGAAGCCGCGGGTACGCATGTCGGCGGCCTGCCAGGCGATGTCGCCCACGCGCTGGAAGCCGAACATCGAGTAGTAGATGTAGAACGGCAGCATCGGCACGTTGCTGACCGAGTAGCTGGTACCGGCCGCCATCCACGAGCTGATCGCACCCGGCTCGCTGATGCCCTGCTGCAGCACCTGGCCGCTCTGGTCTTCGCGGTAGAACATCAGCTGGTCGGCGTCGACCGGCTTGTACTTCTGGCCGAACGGCGCATAGATGCCGATCTGCCGGAACAGGCCTTCCATGCCGAAGGTACGGGCTTCGTCGGCCACGATCGGCACGATGTGCGGGCCCAGTTCCTTGTCGCGCAGGGTGATGTTCAGGCTCTGCACGAAGGCCATGGTGGTGGAGTAGCTGCGCTCGCCGCTGCTCTTCAGCAGGCGCTCGTAGCTTTCCAGCTTCGGTGCGTTGAAGCTCTTTTCGGCCTTGCGGCGGCGCTGAGGCAGGTAGCCACCCAGCGCGGCACGGCGTTCCTGCAGGTACTGCACTTCCGGCGAATCCGGGCCCGGGTGGTAGAACGGCACCTGGCCGTCGGCCAGCTGCGCGTCGGTCACCGGAATGTTGAAGCGGTCGCGGAAGTGGCGCACCGCTTCGTCGTCCAGCTTCTTGGTCTGGTGGGTCGGGTTCAGTGCCTCACCGGCGCTGCCCATGCCGTAGCCCTTGACCGTCTTGGCCAGGATCACGGTCGGCATGCCCTTGGTGTTCACGGCCTGGTGGTAGGCGGCGTACACCTTGTGCGGGTCGTGGCCACCACGGTTCAGGCGCCAGATGTCGTCGTCGGACAGACCGGCCACCATCGCAGCGGTTTCCGGGTACTTGCCGAAGAAATGCTCGCGGGTGTACGCGCCGCCGAAGGCCTTGCAGTTCTGGTATTCGCCGTCGACGGTTTCCATCATCAGCTTCTTCAGGACGCCATTGGTGTCCTTGGCCAGCAGGGCATCCCAGTAACCGCCCCACAGCAGCTTGATGACATTCCAGCCGCCGCCACGGAACACGCCTTCCAGTTCCTGGATGATCTTGCCGTTGCCGCGTACCGGGCCGTCCAGGCGCTGCAGGTTGCAGTTCACCACGAAGATCAGGTTGTCCAGGCCTTCACGGCCGGCCAGCGCGATGGCACCCAGGGTTTCCGGCTCGTCGCTCTCGCCGTCGCCGATGAAGCACCACACCTTGCGGTCGGACTTCTCGATCAGGCCACGGTTTTCCAGGTAGCGCATGAACTGCGCCTGGTAGATGGCGGCCAGCGGGCCCAGGCCCATCGACACGGTCGGGGTCTGCCAGTAGTCCGGCATCAGCCACGGGTGCGGGTACGACGACAGGCCACCGCCGTCCACTTCCATGCGGAACTTGTCCAGCTGCTCTTCGCTGATGCGGCCTTCCAGGAAGGAACGCGCGTAGATGCCCGGGGCGCTGTGGCCCTGGATGAACAGCAGGTCGCCCGGGTGGTTCTCGCTCGGGGCGCGCCAGAAGTGGTTGAAGCCCACGTCGTACAGGGTGGCGCCGGAGGCGAACGAGGCGATGTGGCCGCCCAGGTCGCCCGGCTTGCGGTTGGCGCGCACCACGGTGGCCATCGCGTTCCAGCGGATGATCGAACGGATGCGCCATTCCAGCTCGGCATTGCCCGGGCTCTTGGCCTCGAGCTGCGGCTCGATGGTGTTGACGTACTCGGTGGTGGGAGAGAACGGCAGGTAGGCGCCCGAACGACGGGTCAGTTCCACCATGCCTTCCAGCAGCTGATGCGCGCGCTCGGAGCCCTCGACATCAATAACGGCCTTCAACGACTCGATCCACTCCTGGGTTTCCACAGGATTCGGGTCGTTGTTCAGCACCTCGTTCAACCAGTTCATTAGCGCTCCCATAACCGCACGCACGCGCGCGACTGTTGTATAGATTTCTAGACCGCAAAGTGTAGCGCACCAAGGGCTTTCGTCACTTGGCTACGCAGGCGTATGGATGCAACCGGCCAGTGTCCGCAAGGGGCTTGCAAGCGCCCTTGACGGCCCTGCGGCGGGCCTTGGCGGCTGCGCGGGCTGTCGCTTGCGGGCCGCTGCGCCCATGTGCAGGACGCAGTGTTACCGCTGCCGATGACGGTTGTAGGGCAGCGCCGGGGCCACGGTGGGCGTGTTCCGCGCGCCGGCACTGAACCGGCGACAACGTGTCGCACCTGCCTCTGGATTGCCGCTGGCCGTGGGCCCAGGGTGGCCCGTGAGTGATGGGCCCGGTGGCCCTGCTCCCTTCCACAGCATCGCCGGGGCGCCTCGCAAGGGGCGCCCCTTTTGTTGTGGGTGGGGCTGGCCGTGGCCCAAATTGCACCTGCTTGTGGCCGGATCGGGTGTTGTCGCTTTCGACATATCGATATATCGTTTTCACACTCGTTTACCGATATATCGAAATGAGCCGAAGCCCCTCTCCCAGAGCCCGTTCCACCGATTCGGCGGTGCCCCGTCGCAACGGTCAGCCGCGCGTGCTCAGCCGCGGCGACCTGCGCCTGCTGGTGCTGGCCCTGATCGGCGAGCAGCCGCGCCATGGCTACGAGCTGATGCAGCTGATCAGCAACCAGTTCATGCAGGCCTACACGCCCAGCGCCGGCACCATGTACCCGCTGCTGGCCAGCTTCGAGCAGGCCGGCTGGATCGAGGCCGAGGAAGTGGACGGCAAGCGGATCTTCCGCATCACCGCCGCCGGCGAGTTCGAGCTGAAGGTGCAGCGCACCCAGGTGCGGTTGGCGCAGCGACGTGCCTTCGACCGTGCCCGCGAGATCACCAAGGCCTCGCTGCCGCCGCCGCTGGCCTGCGCCCTGCGCGAGTTCAAGCGGGCGCTGGTGCACCACCACGGCCGCTGGGCCGAGGGCGAGGCGGACGAAGTGGCGGCGCTGCTGACGCGGGCGTCTGCCCTGCTCAACGGTACCGCCGGTAACGAGCAACCACCGATTTCAACGACCCAGCCAGACTGACTCCAGCCAGGTCTTCCCTACGCCGCGCGCCCCCGCGCGACACCTTTACAGGTAACCCCCATGACCGAACACAACAACACGCGCCTGCGCCTGGATGTGCGCTTCCGTGAACTGACCGTGCTGCGCACTGAAGAGGTCACCCCGCACATGCGCCGCATCGTGCTGGGCGGCGACGCGCTGGCCGGTTTCGATTCGCCCGGCGCCGACGACCACATCAAGCTGTTCTTCCCCAACGCTGCGGGCGAGATGGTGCTGCCGGTGCTGACCGCCGAAGGCCGCAGCTACCCGGACGGCAAGGAGCCCTCGCCCGCCCGCGACTACACCCCGCGCTGGTGGGACCACGAGACCGGCGAGCTGGCCATCGACTTCGTGCTGCACGACCAGGGCATTGCCGGGCCGTGGGCCGAGCGCGCGCAGCCGGGCGACGTGCTGGTAATCGGTGGCCCGCGCGGTTCGTTCGTGGTGGCCGACACCTACGACGCCTATGTGCTGATCGGCGATGAAACCGCGCTGCCGGCCATCGCCCGCTGGCTGGACGTGCTGCCGGAGGATGCCGAAGTGCAGGCCTTCATCGAAGTGAGCGATGAAGCCGAGCGCCAGGACCTGCCGCAGTACGAGAACGTGCGCATCCACTGGCTGGAGCGCAACGGCTTCCCGGCGGCCAGCAGCACGCTGCTGGAAGACATGCTGACCGACTTCGAGGCCCCGGAAGGTGATGTCTTCTACTGGATCGCCACCGAATCGCGTCGCGCCCGCATGATGCGCAAGTTCATCGAAGGCCACCTGGGCGTACCGCGCGACTGGATTCGCTCGACCGGCTACTGGAAGGCGCACCCAGACGAAACCGACGGCGATTGACCGGGCAGCCGGTGGGTGCGGACCCTGCTTGGTGGGTGCGGACCGTTGGTCCGCACGCCCTTGACGCACCTTCCTGGGTGGGTGCGGACCGTTGGTCCGCACGCCCTTGACCATGTAGAGCCGAGCCCACGCTCGGCTGCTTTTCGATCCACCCTCGCGCTGCGCGCGATGAGCCGAGCGTGGGCTCGGCTCTACAGGAGCACTGGGCGCCCCCTGCCGCGTCCACCCGAACCGCTTCGCGGCCCATATCTCCAGCGCCACCAGCAGGGCGATGATCAGCACCGGCAACAGCAGCCCGAAGTACACGCCGGGCATCATGCCGTTGATCTGCGCCTTCACCAGCCGCAGCACGCCACGGGTGTGCAGCAGCTCATCCACGTGCATGGTCAGCGCCTCGCGCACCACTTTGGGTTCCAGGCCGAGGGTACCGGCCCGTTCCACCAGCGTGTCTTCCACCATCCCGCACAGAAGACCTTCGCGCACTTCCGTGGGTGATACAGCGGGCCATTGTAGAGCCGAGCCCATGCTCGGCTGCTCTTCGTTCCGCGATCGGCGAACCCTCGCGCTGCGCGCGATGAGCCGAGCGTGGGCTCGGCTCTACAGGTATTCCGCCGCCCGGTTCAACGCATCAGCCGCCAAGCAATGCGACAATCGCGCTCCTTTCCTGCAGCAACGAGGCCCACATGGCCAAACTGACCCTGGCCAGCGTGGACGCGCTGCGTACCCGCTTTGCCGATGACGCCGCCTGCGATGCGGCGCTGGCCGCCTTCGCCGACACCAAAGCCCTGCGCACGCCGCTGCGCGAGCTGGTGGAGGCACAGCACCGCTACCTGCAGGCCGAGTTCGAAGTGGCGCAGGTGGCCGATGTGCTGCGCCGCGACCAGAAGTACGCACCGGTGGGCCGCCCGTCGGTGCACATCGTGCAGCTGCGCAAGCAGCAGGCCGCGACCAAGCAGGCGGCGTTGATCGCACGCCAGGTAGTGGCGCAGGCAGCGCAGACCTTCGTGCGCGTGAGCGGGATGACGGTGAAGGCCAAGCAGAGCCCGAGCGAAACGTGCGTGGCATGGTTGGGCGCGCTGCGCTGAGCGCGCATACCCGGTAGTGCTCAACCTTGGTTGGCCTGCGGAGTGCTCGTGCGCCAACCAAAGTTGGCATCTACCAACGCGTGTTCCCCCGCACCCAAAAAAGAAGGCCCGCTTTTCAGCGGGCCTTCTGCCTTCTCACGACGAGTGAGTTGGATGCATCAAGCCGCCGGCTTTTCGCCGGTGGCTTCGGTGGTGATGCGGATCTTCACTTCATCGCTGACGTTCGGGGCGTAGGCGCCGACGCCGAAATCGCTGCGCTTCAGGGTGGTGGTGGCATCGAAGCCAGCCGCCGGAACCTTGGCCATCGGGTGCTCGCCGCCGCCGTTGACGGTGACGTCCAGGGTGACCGGCTTGGTGATGCCCTTGATGGTCAGGTCGCCGGTGACGGTCAGCTTGTTGGTGCCGGCCGCTTCCACCTTGGTGCTCTTGAAGGTGGCATCGGCGAACTTGGCGGCGTCGAAGAAGTCGGCGCTCTTCAGGTGCTCGTCGAACTTGGCGGTGAAGCTGTTCAGGCCGCTCAGCGGCAGCTTCACTTCCACGGTGGACTTGGTCACGTCTTCGGCGTTGTACACCAGGGTGCCTTCGACGTTGCCGAAGTGCGCGCTCGGGTTGGAGAAGCCGAAGTGGCTCCACTGGGCCAGCACGTCGGTGTGGGTCGGGTCCAGCTTGTAGGTGCCCGAGGCGATCTTGATCGCTTCGGCGGCCGGCGCAGCGGCGGCGGCATCGGCAGCCGGGGTGGCGGCCTGCTCGGTGGTGGCCGGGGCGGCGGCATCGGCGGCCGGGGCAGCGGTGTCGGCCGGCTTGGAGCAGGCGGCGATGGCCAGGGTCAGGGCCAGCGGCAGCAGCAGTTTACGGGTGGCGCTCATCTCAGGAACTCTCCGGATCGTAGGGTGGGTACACGGTGCAGCAAGAGCCCGCCGCGGGACGGCGGGCCCGAAACCGATACAACGACTTACGCGATGCGCGCCGCTTCGTCGAACGACAGGCGCGGCAGACGCGGGAACAAGCCCGCCGAGTCACCGTAACCCAGGTTGACCAGGAAATTCGACTTGATGGAGGTGCCGGCGAAGAACGCTTCGTCCACCTTGGCCGGATCGAAGCCCGACATCGGGCCGGCATCCAGGCCCAGCGCGCGAGCGGCCAGGATCAGGTAGGCACCCTGCAGGCTGCCGTTGCGGATGGCGGCTTCGTGGCGGCCTTCCTGCGGGCCGTCGAACCAGGCCTTGGCATCGGTGTGCGGGAACAGGTAGGGCAGCTTCTCGTGGAAGTCCAGGTCGAAGCCGATGATGACGGTGACCGGGGCGGCCATGGTCTTGGCCAGGTTGCCTTCGGACAGGGCCGGGGCCAGCTTGTCCTTGGCTTCCTTCGAGGTGACGAAGACGAAGCGGGCCGGCGTGGTGTTGGCGGCGGTCGGGCCCCACTTCACCAGGTCGTACAGTTCCTTCAACAGGCTCTCAGGAACCGGCTTGTCGAGGAAGGCGTTCTGGGTACGGGCAGTACGGAACATCTGATCGAGGGCAGCAGCGTCGAGCGCGTGGGACATCGGTGGATCTCCAGGGCGGCGAAAGGAAGTCAGTGCCCGCGGGCGGCGCGGGGCGAATCGACGAGCCGCAGTGTAGAGTGTCGCGACTGTTGCAACACCCAGCAGGGCTGAAACGAATTAATGCCAATGGTGAAACGATCGAGCGCGCCCTGGACGGTCACGGACGGCCGCGCAGGCAATGTCCGCCAGGCGGTTGCGCTGGCCTCGGCGCTGCGCCAGGGCACCCATCGGCCGCTGGTCCTGCAGCCCCGCGCGCCATGGCGCTGGCTGTCGCCGCGTCGCCTACCCGGCGATGTGAATGGCTACGGCGAGGCCTTCGCGACGCTGGCTGCCGATGCCCCGGCGCTGGCAATCGGTTGTGGCCGCCAGGCTGCGGGTGCCCTGCGCGTGCTGCGTGTCCGTGGCAGCCAGGTGGTGCAGATCCTCGACCCGCGCATCAACGCTCGCCATTGGGATGTGGTGGTGGTGCCCGAACACGACGCCCTGCGCGGCAGCAACGTGCTGACCCTGCTCGGCAGCCTCAACCCGGTGGACGATGACTGGCTGGCCTGGGGCCGCGCCGCGTTCGCCGGCTTCAGCACCCTGCCCGGCCCGCGCACCGCGCTGCTGGTGGGTGGACCGACGCCGCTGGCGCCGTGGGATGAAACGTCGATGGTCGGTGTGTTCCGCGCGCTGGCCGACCAGATCCACAGCGAGGGCGGCAGCCTGCTGGCCACCACCTCGCGACGCACGCCGCCCGCCTTGGCCGAGATCCTGCGCGCGACCTTCGCGGACCTGCCGCACGTGATCTGGGGCGACGGCGGCGACGGCACCAATCCCTATGGCGGCCTGCTCGGCTGGGCCAACCGCGTGGTGGTCTCGCCCGATTCGGTGAACCTGCTCTCTGAAGCCTGTGCCACGCGCATGCCGGTGATGGTGGCGCTGGCCGATACCGCGCAGGGCCGCCTGGCGCGCTTCCAGCAGCAGCTGCGCGAGCGCGGGCGGTTGCAGGCGCACTGGCTGGACTGGCAGTACGACCGCATCGAGCCACTGCGCGAGACCGCGCGGGTGGCGGCGGAAGTGAAGCAGCGCCTCGCGCTGGGGTAGTGCCGGCCGCTGGCCGGCAACGCTGTACGCATTGCCGAAGACCCGGCCATCGCCCGGCACGACCCGATTACGCAGCGATTTCTGAACATTTCGATCCGGCTGCACGGTTAGAGTCCAGCTTCCCCCATCACGCTGAACGTCTTCATGCGCACCCTGCTCCTGCTGCCGCTGGCCCTGCTCGCTGCCTGCTCCACCGCACCCACCGAACTGGACCCGATTTCCTACCAGTGCCAGCAGCAGCTGGACGCGTACCGCGAACAGCCGACCCTGCGCAATCCACGCGACGAGAACGGGCGTTATGAACCCCTGCCGCTACCGATCGCGCCGATCAGCGAGGCCTGCGACCGCGAGCTCAAGCGCAAGGGCGTGGACCGCCCGCTGCGCTGAGCGGCGTATGATCGGCGCGCGGGCCTGCCCGCCGTTGAAGGTATCGACATGGATCGTTTCTCCCGCCTGCCCCGCGCCGCCCTGCTGATCGCCAGCCTGCTGGCGACCGCGCCCGCATGGGCCAACAGCACCGAATGCCGCGAACGCTACCCCAGCGTCGCCTCACAGGCAGCGATGCTGGACGTGGCCTGGACTACCGCCGAGCGCCTGGATGCGCTGCCCGATGTGGACGTGGTGGTCGCCGCGCGCGGTGGCCAGGACCTGAGCCGATACGGCCTGCGACACAGCCACCTGGCCTTCCTGCTGCGCGAGGACGATGGCCGCTGGCGCGCGATGCACCTGCTCAACCGCTGCAAGACCGACAGCTCGCAGCTGTACCACGAAGGGCTGGGCAACTTCGTCGGCGAGAGCGGCGGCCATACCGACCTGCGCATCGGCGTGCCGGCGGCGCCGCTGCGTGCCGCGTTGAAGGCGATGCTGGTGTCGCCCTCGATCCAGCCCAAGGCGCTGCACGAAACCAGGTACAACGTGGTCGCCTACCCGTTCGCCACCGACTACCAGAACTCCAACCAGTGGGTGCTGGAAGTGCTGGCCGCAGCGATGGCGCAGACCGAAGGCGCGCCGGCCATCGTCAAGCGCGAACAGGCACAGCAGTGGCTGCGCCAGCAGAAGTACCAGCCCAGCGTGCTGCATATCGGCCTCGGCAAGCGCGTGGGTGCGCGCCTGTTCGTGGCCAATGCCACCACCACCGACCATCCCGCCGGCGAACGCATCTCCGGCAACTATTCGGTGGTGACGGTGGAATCGGTGTTCGACTTCCTGCACCAGCGCAGCCAGCTGCAGCAGGAACTGGTGATCCCCCATGTACCGGTGGCCGGTGCTGCCGCCGCCACGCCCTGAATCCAGCAAGGAGAACGACATGCGCACCCTGCCTGCTTTCCTGATGCCGATGCTGATCGTCGCGAGCCTGGCCTGGTCCACGGCCGCCCATGCAGAGCGCCGCATCGTGATCATCCATGACCCGGGTCCGCAGGGGCCGAGCCTGGAGATGTCCTCGCAGATGGTGAACTCGGCCCGCGCGGCGGCGGCGAAGGAAGCCCAGGATGCCGCCGATGCTGGCCAGCCATTGGCCCGCCAGCAGCAGATCAAGCTGCCGCAGATGCAGGTGAGCGCCATCGCCACCACCGTCGACGGCCGCCGCGAAGTGCTGCTGCGTGATGCCAACGACCCGCAGAACACCGCGTCGATGCAGTACCCGCGCGGCATCGGCGATCCTGCCGTGCAGTTCACCGTGGGCCAGACCGTGAACTTCGAACCGACCGGCGCCGACCAGGGCTGGCAGCTGAAGGACAACCAGGGCCGCCCGCTGGAATACCTGCCCGAGGCCACCGGCCCGCGCGACATCTTCGATACCCGGCGCTGAGCCGCCGTCCCCACCCTGACCAGGAGGTCTCCATGTTCCGTTGCCTGCGCGTTCCTGCTGCCGCCCTGCTGCTCTCCGCACTGCTGGTGCCCAACGTCCATGCCGGCGCCGCGCCGCAGTTGAACAGCGGCCAGACCAGCGTGCTGGTCACGTCGCTGATCGTGCTGTCGATTCCGTTGGCCACGTCGATGGGATTGGCCGAACTGTCCAAGGCCCCGTTCAAGGCCAGCGAGCGCAACGGCAAGGTCGCCGCACGCACACCGGCGGTTCCGCTACCGCCGATGGAGGTGAAGCAGGTCGCCACCACGCCAGCCGGTGATCGCCAGGTGCACCTGCAGGTACCTGGCAAGGCCGACCAGACCGCAACGCTGCAATGGCCGGCGGCTGCAGGCGATGACCCGGTCGCCGGCTTCGTCGTTGGCCAGCAGGTGCGCTTCGACCCGACCGACGCCGGTGCCGGCTGGACCGTGAAGAGCGCGCAGGGCCAGGCGCTGGCCTATGTGCCAACCGCCTACGCCGCTGGCGATGTGATGAGCGAAGCGCTGTAAAGCTGAACGATCGGTTTTGGCTTTGCCGCGGGCCGGGCGGATAATGGGCGATCCCCTTTGTCCTCCCGGCTCGCCATGTCCGTGCGTCCTGCCCCTGTGTTTGCCCCGCTGACCCCGCGCGCCCTGGTGCTGGCGGTGCTGGCGATGGGCGCGGTGGTGCTGCTGTCCAACGTACTGGTGCAGTACCCGATCAACGACTGGCTGACCTGGGGTGCCTTCAGCTATCCGGTCGCGTTCCTGGTCAGCAACCTGATCAACCGCCGTTTCGGCCCGGGCCCCGCCCGCCGCGTGGCGTGGATCGGTTTCGCGGTGGCGGTGCTGTTGTCGATCTGGGTGGCCACCCCGCGTATCGCCATTGCCTCGTGCTCGGCGTTCATCGTGGCGCAGCTGCTGGACATTACCGTGTTCGACCGCCTGCGCCGTGGCAGCTGGTGGCGCGCGCCGATGGTGGCCACCACCTGCAGCGCAACGGTGGATACCACCGTTTTCTGGTCGATCGCGTTTGCTGGTTCGGCGCTGCCGTGGGTGAGCTGGGCTGCGGGCGACCTGGCGGTGAAGCTGGCGATCGGCGTCTGCCTGCTGGCGCCGTTCCGCGCGCTGTTGTGGAAGATGGCGCCGCTGCGCGCCACCAGCTGAACGCACATGCTCTGGTAGGTACCGACCGTTGGTCGGCACGCTCCATCAGAGTTCATCACCGCTGACAGATTGTGCCAACCAAGGTTGGCACCTACCAACTGCAGGCCAACGGCCAGATCATCGGTCCGGCAGGTCAGCGCCGAGCCATTGATCCGGTGGGTGCCGACCGTTGGTCGGCACGCTCCATCAGAATTCATCGCTGCTGACAGATTGTGCCGACCAACGGTCGGCACCTACCAACAGCGGGTCATCGCAGGGCCATTGCTCTGGCGGATGCAACCACTCAGGCGAACGGCAACGCTGCAGCTCTGCACGCTGCGGTAATCGCGGCACACGCCTCTTCAATCGCGGGCGTGGTCGGTGCCAGTCGCGGACGTCGATCCAGCGTGCAGGCCAGACCCACGTCCAGCAGCGTGGCATGCGCGCCATGCAGCGCCTGCGCCGTGTCTTCCGGCAGGAAACCGGCAACCGCCAGCGCATCGATCAACGACGGCGTATCGCGTGGTTGCAGCAGCGCCGCATGCTGCGCACTGCGCGCCAGCACGCCGGTCTGCAGCAGGAACTCCAGGTCCACCACACCACCCGCGCCCTGCTTCAGGTCCAACCGCGCGGCATCGCTGCGGTCCAGTTCGGTGCGCATGCGGCCACGCATCTTCAACACATCGGCATACAGCGTGGCCGGATCGCGTTCGCGGCCCAGCGTCTGCGCACGCACCTGTTCGAAGTCAGCCAGCAGGCTGGCATCGCCGGCCACACCACGCGCGCGCACCAGGGCCTGGTGTTCCCAGGTCCACGCACGCTCGCGCTGGTACTCGGTGTAACTGGCCAGCGAAGACACCAGCGAACCCTTGCCGCCATCCGGGCGCAGGCGCACGTCGATGTCGTACAGGCGGCCCGCAGCAGTGACCGCACCGAGCAGCGCCATCACCTTCTGCGCCAGGCGCGCATACCAGCGCCCCGGCTCCAGCGGACGCGCGCCGTCGCTGGCGTCCACGCCGGCCGGATTGTCGTGCAGGAACACCAGGTCCAGATCGGAGCCGAAGCCCAGTTCCAGGCCACCCAGGCTGCCGTAGCCGATGATCGCGAAGCGGCCACCGGGAATCTCACCGTGTGCGGCGCGCATGTCCGCCTCGGCCATTGCCAGCACGGTGACCACCACCGCCTGCGCCAGTTCGGCCAGTTGCCGGGTGCTGTCCACCGCGCCCTGGCGGCCGTCCAGCGTGGCCATCGCCATGCGGAAGCTCAGCGCCAGCCGCGTCTCGTTGAGCCAGCGCAGCTGCGATTCGGGATCCTCCACCGGCAGCACCTGCTGGCACTCGGCCAGCATCCCGGCGGCATCCGGCATCGGCCCGGACACGCGTACGTCCAGCAATTCGTCCAACAGCAGCGGATACGCCGCCAGGCGTTCGGCCAGCAGTGCGCTGCGCGCCAGCACATCGACCAGCCGCGCCAACGCGCTGGGCTGCTCGTCCAGCAGCGCGAGATAACTGGTCCGGCGCAGCACCGCCTGAAGCAGGCCAAGCACGCGCTTGAGCGCGGCATCCGGCTGCGGCGAACGTGTGGCCGCATGCAACAACGCGGGCAGCACACGGTCCAGTCGCGCACGCGCGGCATCAGACAGTGACTTCACGCCGGTGCCCTGGGCGAAATCGCGCAGCGACTGGTCGGCGCCATTGGCATCGAGGAAACCGGCTTCGGCCAGCAGCGGTGCATTGCTGCCTTCGGGCAGGCTGCGCCAGTAGTTGGCCAGTGCATCGGGCGCGGCCTGGCCCTTGCGCGGTGCCAGCAACGCGGCGAATTCAGTACTGACGCGCTGCTGCTGTTCGGCCAACGCCGCGCGCAGCACGTCCCAGTCCGGGTAGCCGAGGCCGACGGCAATGCGCTCGCGGTCCAGCGCATCGCTGGGCAGCACATGCGTCTGCGCATCACGCAACATCTGCAGGCGGTTTTCCAGGCGGCGCAGGAACAGGTAAGCCTCGCGCAGCGCGCTGCCATCCTCAGGCGCGATCTGTCCGGCGGCGACCAAGGCGTCCAGCGCCACCAACAGGCGGCGCTCGCGCAGTGCTGGTTCACGGCCACCCCGGATCAGCTGCAGCGCTTGGCACAGGAATTCGATTTCGCGGATGCCACCGGCGCCGCGCTTGATGTCTTCATGCAGTTCACGGCGCGCGACTTCGGCGGTGATGGCCGCCTTCATCTCGCGCAGGCCATCGAGCGCGGTGAAGTCCAGGTAGCGGCGGTACACGAACGGGCGCAGGGTCTGCAGCCACGCTTCACCGGCCTCGATATCGCCGGCCACCGCGCGCGCCTTCAGCCAGGCGTAGCGTTCCCAGTCGCGGCCTTCGCGCTGGAAGTACTGATCCATCGCTGCGAACGACAGCGCGACGCGGCCGGCGCTGCCGAACGGGCGCAGGCGCAGGTCGACGCGGTGGCTGAAGCCATCGACGGTGGTTTCGTCCAGCAGCTTGGCCAGGCGCTGGCCGAGCCGGGCGAAATACTCTTCGGCGGCCAGCGCGCGCGGCCCGTCGGATTCGCCGCCGTGTGGGTAGGCGTAGACCAGGTCGATATCGGAACTGAAGTTCAGCTCGCCGCCGCCCAGCTTGCCGAGGCCAAACACCACCAGCTGCTGCGGAGCGCCTTCGCCATCGCGAACCACGCCGTGGCGCTGGGCGAACTCCTGCTGCAGGGCATCCAGCGCCAGCCGCAGGCAGTCCTCGGCCAGGGTGGTGGCGCCGGCCAGGGTCTGCGCCACGTCGTCCAGCCCGGTCAGGTCACGCCAGATCAGCCGCGTGGACATGGCCGTGCGCCAGCGCCGTATCTGCGCCGGCCAATCGCTGGGCTGCAGCGGGTCGAGCACGGGTGCGGGGATCGGCGGGCAGCCGGGCGCGGCCAGCTGCGCCAGCAGCGCCGGTTGCCGCACCAGGGTATCGAGTGCGAAATCGCTGGTGACCGCCAACCGGGTCAGCAACGGCAGCAGGTCAGCCGGGACGGGCTCGGGCAGGACCTGGGCCAGGCGCGCCAGGGCGCGGTCGACAAGAGGCTGCAGGGAGGCGGGCAGGTCAGCGGGGGCGAGAGTCATGCCCTGATTCTCGCGGGGTCGGATCCCTTTGCCAACGGCGAAGGGCTCTGCCCCCGAGATGCCGCCGCTTGATGCCGCGGGTGGGGTCAGAGCCTTTTGCCCTTGGCAAAAGGATCCGACCCTGAAGGGGTGCCGCGTATTCATGCTGGGCGGCAGGCAATAAAAAAGCCCGCTTGCAGCGAACTGCCAGCGGGCTCTGCTCCCTCCCCCACGTCGGGATGCAGGGCCATCGTGCGGGCTGCGAAAGCACTTTGCACGCTGCACTGCAAAACAAAACCGGCGGGTATGGGTGAGCCCTCCGGGGAAAAGCCATTCCACGAAGGTAGAACCCCCCGTACGGATGAGGATGGCCGATAATCGGGATTCCCCCCAGCAACACGTGTCGTCATGTCTGTTGATCGCATCGCCAACGCGCGTCTCCGTGACCGCGTGGTCTCCGCAGAGGCCGCAGCCGCGCTGATCCAGCCCGGTGAAACCGTGGCCATGAGCGGCTTTACCGGCTCCGGGTATCCCAAGGCCGTTCCCGTGGAACTGGCCCGCCGCATCGAAACGGTGCATGCCCAGGGCCAGCCCTTCCAGATCAGCCTGATGACCGGCGCCTCCACCGCGCCGGAACTCGATGGCGCGCTGGCCAAGGCCGATGGCATCGCCATGCGCATGCCGTTCCAGAGCGACCCGGATGCGCGCAACCGCATCAACGAGGGCAAGCTGGATTACATCGACATCCACCTCAGCCACGTGGCCCAGCACGTGTGGTTCGGCTTCTACGGCGAGATCGATACCGCCGTGATCGAAGTCTCGGCCATCCGTGAAGACGGTTCGCTGGTGCCCTCCACCTCGGTCGGCAACAACAAGACCTGGCTGGACCTGGCCAAGAAAGTGATCGTCGAGGTCAACGAGTGGCAGCCGGCCGGCGTCGACGGCATGCATGACATCTACTACGGCACTGCGCTGCCGCCGCACCGCAAGCCGATTCCGCTGGTGAACGCCAACGACCGCATTGGCGACACCGCGCTGCGCTGCGACCCGGACAAGATCGTGGCCGTGGTGCGTACCAACGGCCCGGACCGCAACAGCCCGTTCAGCCCGATCGATGCAACCAGCGAACAGATCGCCTCGCACCTGATCGAGTTCCTCAAGCACGAGGTGAAGAAGGGCCGCCTGCCGCCGAACCTGCTGCCGCTGCAGTCGGGCGTGGGCAACATCCCCAACGCGGTGCTGGCCGGCCTGGCCAAGAGCGGTTTCCGCGACCTGGCCGCGTTCACTGAAGTGATCCAGGACGGCATGCTCGACCTGCTGCGCGACGGCGTGCTGAGCTATGCCTCGTGCACCGGCTTCGCGCTGAGCCCGCAGGCCAACGAGACGTTCAAGGAGAACATCGATTTCTACCGCGAGCGCATCATCATGCGCACGCAGGAAATCTCCAACCACCCCGAACTGGTGCGCCGCCTGGGCTGCATCGGCATGAACGGCATGATCGAAGTGGACATCTATGGCAACGTCAATTCGACGCACGTGATGGGCACGCGGATCATGAACGGCATTGGCGGTTCGGGTGACTTTGCCCGCAACGGTTTCCTGTCGGCGTTCCTCAGCCCATCCACCGCCAAGAACGGCACCATCTCGGCGATCGTGCCGATGGCCAGCCATGTCGATCACACCGAGCACGACGTGTCGGTGATCGTCACCGAACAGGGCCTGGCCGATCTGCGTGGGCTGACCCCGCGCAAGCGCGCGCAGGTGCTGATCGACAACTGCGCGCACCCGGATTTCCGCCCGCAGCTGCAGGATTACTTCAACCGTGCCAGCCGCGAAAGCTACGGCAAGCACACCCCGCACCTGCTGCCGGAAGCGCTGTCGTGGCACCAGCGCTGGCTGGATACCGGCACGATGAAGGGCTGATTATTCTCGGTTCGCCGGGCATGGCCCGGCGCTACCAGCTTCCAGTGGGTGCGGACCTTGGTCCGCACCCACCACGCGCACCAAAGCGGTGCCGATCAGGCGCGCAGCGCCGCCAGCGATTCCGCCTGCAGCCGCTCGTAGATCTCGAACTCGTCATTCACCGCCACGCCCAGCGCCTGCTCGAAGGCCTCGCGGTTGGCGTGCGCGGCATAGGCGCGCTGTTCTTCGCCGCCCAGGTTCGACTGGAAGATGCCCGCGGCACTGACCGGCAGGAAATCCTCGTAGACGATCGGATCGGCCGTCGCCAGGCCCGCGGCCACCAGCACTTCAGCCGGCAGATCCGCCACGCGCTCGGGCGCGGCACGGCCGGCGTCGGTCAGCTGGTAGCGGTAATAGCCCAGCCCTTCCTGGCGCAGCGTGTCATGGTCATCCGGGAAGCTGGCGAACACCGCCTGCAGGCGCTGGCCGTAGTCGCCGCCGGTGCTGCCTTCGCCACCGGCATCGCGTGCCTGCGACAGCAGCTGGTCGTACAGCGCGCGGCCCTTCGGGGTCAGCGCAAGGCCGCGCTGTTCGATCTCGCCGAAGCGCGCGGTATGCGTGCCGGCATCGCCACCTTCCGCGTCCGGGAAATGCACTGCCTCTTCCAGCGCCTTGAAGCTGGTCTGGCGCAGCAGGATCGGGCAGGCGCGGCGCGGCGGGCCTTCGATCACCGCCTTGGCCGCCATGCCGTGTTCGATCATCGCCGCCTGCGCAGCGTCGATGTCCAGCGTGCGCGGGGTCAGGTGATTGATGTGCGGGCCGCGGAAACTGACCACGTCGGCCACCAGCCGATGCGCGTTGTGCAGCGCGTGGTAGGTCGGCAGGTCGACCGTGGCATCGCCGTGCCAACGGAAGGTTTCCAGTGCTTGCTCGACGAAGCGCTCGGCATCGGCCTGCGCCAGGCCACCGTCACGCTCGGCCTGGTCGATCAGCGCCAGCGCGCCCTCGGTGAAGATGCGGCGGCGCGCAAGGATCTTCGCCGATTCGGCACGCAGCGCTTCGTCTTCGATCAGCTCCAGGCGCAGCAGCGAGGTGAACACGCGGAACGGATTCTGCGCCAGCGCGGCGCCGGTCAGCGGGCGGAACGCGGTGGAATGCACCGGCACGCCGGCCACCGACAGGTCGTAGTAGCCGACCGGGTACATGCCCATCACCGCGAACAGGCGGCGCAGCGTGGCCAGTTCCTGCACGGTGCCCACCCGGATCGCGCCATGGCGTTCTTCATCCAGGCGCGCACGCTCGTCATTGCGCTGCAGTTGCGCGGCCAGCGCCGGGTCCTGGGCAAGCACCTGCGCGTTGATCCGCTCCACCAGTTCCACCAGCGTGCCGTACAACGGCACTTCGGTGCGGTACATGCGGGACATGGCCTGTGCGAACAGGCGGCGGATCACATCAGGCGAAACGAAAGAGGCGCTCATCAGTCACTCGATTACGGGATCGGGGAACAGCTCGAACCCGTATTGTCGCCGGAGCGCGCGGCGGCGGCGATATGCAGAGCAACATGAAACATCGGTAGCGCCGGGCCATGCCCGGCGGATCCCAAGGCCGCGCTGCGCGCTCGCCGGGCTTGGCCCGGCGCTACCGCTTCAACTGGCGCCTGAGGGTGGCATCCAGGGTGATCGGCCGGTCCCAGTGCTGGTAGCTGGCCACGATGGCATGGCGCACGGCGCGGTAATGCAGGTTGTCCGGCGTGGTGGGCATGCGCTTCACCACCGCCTCCCAGCCGCCCTCCGGGTCCTGGCTGAAGGCGCGCACGCTGTCGCGGCAGGTCTGGCCACTGGCCTTGGCCCAGAAACAGGCGAAGTAGATGTCCCCGGCCTGCCAGCCATGGGTGGTGAACAGCGCGCTGATATAGCCGCGCGGCACGCCGGCATAGCGCGACACCTCATCGAGAAAGGCATCCGGGTAGCGCTCGGCGTAATGATTGATGTCCTGCAGCTGGGCATCGACCCAGCTGTCGCCGGTGTCCACTTCATAGGTGGTCGAACGCTCGGCCGTCTGCTGGGCCAGCACGGTGGCCGGCGCCAGCAGCAGGGACAACAGCAGCATGCGCAGTCGGTGGTTCATGGCCCGATTCTGCCGCAGCCGCCGGGCCCTGTCAGGCCGCCGCCGCGGCCTTGGCTTCGATCGCCGCCAGTGCGGCCGGCCAGTCGTGGGCGGTATCGGCGGTGACCATGCGCGGTTCATCGTCGGCCACGCCGTGCTGGGTCTCGTGTGCCCAGGTCACTGCATACGGGGTATGCACGCCCCAGCCACCGAGGGTGACCACCGGCTCGATGTCCGAACGCAGCGAGTTGCCGACCATCACGAAGCGCTGCATCGGCAGATCGAATTCGGCCAGCACGCGGGCGTAGGTTTCCGGGTCCTTCTCCGAGACGATCTCGATGCGCGGGAACAGCTCGCCCAGGTTGGCGACCTTGATCTTGGCTTCCTGGTGGAACAGATCGCCCTTGGTGATCAGCACTACCGGGTAGTGCTCGGCGATGGCTGCCACGGCTTCGCGCACACCGTCGATCAGCTCGACCGGATGGCGTAGGGTGTCGTGACCGATGTCCAGAATGCGCTGGATGTCCTTGGCCTCGATGCGCTGAGCGGTGATGTCGATGGCCGCTTCGATCATCGACAGGGTCATGCTCTTCACACCGTAGCCGAAGGTGCCCAGGTGGCGCTGCTGAACTTCCAGCAGGTGGCGCGCGGTCTGGGTGTCATGCACGTCGACGTAGCGCGACAGCAGGTCAAGGTAATCCTGCTCGGCCTTGCGGTAGTAGTCCTCGCTCTTCCACAGCGTATCGTCACCGTCAAAACCGACCAGGCCGATGGCGCGCGACGGCGCAGGCGTGGAGGTGTTCATCGGCCAAGGATACAGGGGTGGCGATGACGAGAAAAACCCGGGCGGCCGCAGCCGCCCGGGTCCCCATGCACCGGCCTTCCCGAATCAGGTGTGGATCAGCGGCCCTGGGCCGCGCCGGCACCCGCACCGGCCTGCTGCGCGGCCACGTAGGCCTTGTACTCATCGGCGCTCAGTTCACCGTCCTTGTTGGTATCGGCCTGGTCGAACACCTGGGCCAGGCCCGCGTTCACCTGTGCCTCGGTCTTGCTGATGGTGCCGTTGCCATCGGTATCGATGCTGGCCCAGGTCTGGCCACCGCCATTGGCCTGCGCCGATGCCGCGGCGGCCGCATTGGTCGCCTGGTCAGCCGCCTGCCCTGCCTGTGCCGCCGACTGCTGCGCCTGCGCGGCTTCGTTCTGTGCCTGCGCGGCCTGCTGCTTGGCCGACTGGGCCATCGCCGGAATGGCCAGCACGCTGCCGGCGGCGACGATCAGGGCGATCAGGGGCTTGCGGTTGCGAATAGTCATCAGGGGTGTCTCCTACCGATTGGGTGGTGTTGCGCGGCGTGTTGTCTCCGCACGGCACCTACCCTGCCACCGCGTTTCTGAATCGATTTTGCCCCGCGACCAGCGTCAACACGCACGATTAACCACTCGCCTCCACGCATGCTTTAGCGCGGTGGTTAGCAGCAAGTGAGCAGCTCATAAGATGCGCATTCAGCGCTGCCGGATTTAACCGGCAACCAACGAAAAACCTGCGTCAGTCGACGTTCTGTGCCAATGACCGCGAACTGAACAACACCCAGCCGAGGGCAACACCGGCGAGCGCGCCGGCGATTTCCAGCACCACGCGGCTGCCGAGTTCGTTCGGATCATGGATGGTGGCGAGGAACAGGCGCGCGTACAGTGGGGATTCCAGCCGCACGATGCCCATGTAGAACAGCTTCCATGCATCGATGCCGGCGGAGATGATCACGGCGATGACGCAGGACCAGCCGATCGCGTGGCCGACTGTCCAGTGCAGGAGCCGGCACAGCTGCGACCACAGGAAGTACACCAGCAGCCCGACCAGCAGGGCGATGGCGCCGGCTTCCAGGGTACCGAGCAGGCCGAAGTGCAGGGGAAGGTTCATCGGGCGGGCAGGGATGAAGAGGCGGCCAGTGTAAGGGATCTGCCCCGGACCCAATCCGGCAGCCACGGTAGATCCACGCCATGCGTGGGTGAATCTCTCGAAATCGAATATCTCGACGATTGAACAAAGAACAGCCGAGCATGGGCTCGGCTCTACAACGGACCGCGCGGGGAATTGTCGAAGGCTGGGTGGGTCCGGTTGCGGGGGCGTGAGCCGCATGGATGCGGCGACCGAGCTTACATGGGTGAGGGCGCTTTGCTTGCGAAGCACTGCTTCGCAAGCGCCCGAACGCACAGCCGCCAGCGGCTGGGCCGGACCCCGGAGGGGGACTTGCAGCGTCCCACGCAACCGGACCCACCCAGCCATCCCACGGAATGCCAGCTGTTGCTTCGGCCGTTGCAGTTGCCTCTGCAGGTGCAGGGCGCAGCCCTGCCGATACCCCTACCGCACTGGGACGTCGTACGCGGTGCCGGGATCCGGTTCCGGCTGGAACGTGTAGTGCCACCACTCCTGCGGATAGTTCACGAAACCACGCCGTGCCATTGCCTGTACCAGTTGCCGCCGGTTCGCCTGCTGCGTCTCACTCAGCCCGCTCGTCTGCGTATGCGCGCGTGGCCCGAAGAAATCGAAGTCGGTGCCCATGTCCAGCGGCGTACATGCTCTGCTGCGGCAATCCAGCAGGCCCAGATCCACCGTGGCACCGCGGCTGTGGCCGGAGCGTTCGGCGATGTAGCCATCGGCCAGCAGGCGCGACTTGTCCAGGTCCGGATACTGCTGTGCCTTGCGCGAGAGCTCGCGCGGATCGTTCACCCAGGCCATGAAGGCCTGCACCGAACGCACCGGCCGGTAGCAGTCGTAGAGGCGCAGGCCGAAGCCATCGGCGCGCAGGTCCTGTTCCACCTCGGCCAGCGCCTTCGCCACCGGCGCCAGCAGGTAGCAGGACGACGCCTCGTAGCCGGGCACGCGCGCGCCGGTGAAGTTGTTGGCGCCGGCGTAGCGGATGTCCATGTCGATGCCTGGCGACAACGCGCGGATCTCCACCAAACCAGCGCTGGCCGCGTCGGTGGCCGGTGAAACACGCGGTGGCTCAGCGGCGCTGGCGGTCGCTGCCAGCGCAGTCGCCAGTACGAGTGAAATGCAGGTCCTGGAAGTCATAGCTGAAGTCGATGTCCGGATCGATGGCGCGCAGGTCCAGCGTCGGTACCGGGCCCTCGCCTGGCTGCAACCACGCCTGCGCTTCGTCGCCAAGCGTATCCCAGCGCAGCAGCCAGCGCCCCTGCAACTTCAGCACGGCCGCCTGCAGCGCTGGCGACTTGTCGACGCTGAAGCGCAGGCCGTCCTTGCCCGGGCACAGCGAGGCCGGGCCCAGCCAGGGATCGGCGTAGCGGCCCTGCCAGCGCTGCAGATCGGAAGCCGCGAGTCGCTGCGCAGATGAAGTCACAGGTCGCTGATGCCCGGTTGCCGCACGAGCGGCCTGGTCCGCCTTCAGTTCGGCCAGGTATTCCATCGCCGGGCGTGCATCGTCGGGTGCGGTGAAGCGCTTCAGCGTGGCCTGCATCAGCGCGGTGCGCGCATCCTCGCCTTCGCCGTTGATCAGCATCACCACGCCCACCCTGCGGTCGGGCAGCAGCGCCAGCGACGAATACATGCCCGACAGCGTGCCGGTGTGGGCCACCTTCCACTGCCCGTCCATGTCCGACACGCGCCAGCCATACCCATAACCGTAGAAATGCGCGTTGTCCCAGCGCCGCTGGCGCTCGCCCAGCGGCATGGGCATGTGCAGGGTCCACAGCGTGCGGCGCTGCTCAGCGCCCAGCCATTCCGGCACCAGCGCAGGATCCAGCAGCACCTGCATCCAGCGCGTCATGTCGCGCAACGAACAGCGGATGCCCCCAGCCGCCATCGAGGGTTGGTCCGGGCTGATCGCTCCATCGGCGTTCACCACTTTATTATTGCGATCACCGCGCCGGGCATGCGGCTGCGCCACGTTGCCCACGCGCTTCACCGACCACGCCCCCACCTGGCAGCGCGTCATGCCCAGTGGCTCGAACACCTGCTCGCGCATCAGCTGGTCATACGGCTTGCCACCCGCCGCCGCCGCCACTTCACCTGCCACCACATACATCAGGTTGTCGTAGGCGTAGTGGCTGCGAAAACTACTGACCGGCTTCAGGTGCGCCAGCCCGGCAATGATGTCGGCGCGGGTGAACGTGTTCGGTTCCGGCCACAGCATCAGGTCACCGGCGCCCAGGCCCAGGCCGCTGTTGTGGATCAGCAGGTCGCGCACCTGCATCTGCTCGCCCACCCACGCATCGTGCATGCGGAAGTCCGGCAGATGCCGCCGCACCGGATCCTCCCAGCGCAGCTTGCCCTGCTGCACCAGCCGCGCCAGCAGCGCGGCGGTCATCGCCTTGCTGTTGGAGGCGATCTTGAACAGCGTGTCCTGGTCGATATGGCCGCCATCGCCGCGCGCGCCCTCGGCATGCTGGTACACCACACGCCCCTGCTCGACCACCGCCATGGCCAGCCCAGGCAGGTGCTCGTGCTGGACCACGGCGGCGACGTCGGCATCGAGGGAGGCGATGTCGGTCGCCGAAGCGGACGGTGCGGCCAGTGCCGCCGCGACGATCAGCAGGTGGTACATGCGCGCAGCCCTTCCATTGCCCGCGCCGTCACGGTGGACGGCGGGGATCGTGGCCTCAGAAGTTCCAGGTCACCACCAGCTGGGTGTAGCGCGGGGCCTGCCAGCGCGTCCCGGTGCCGAACGTCGCCTCGCGGTACTGGCCGGGCTGCGCTTCATAGCGCTGGTGCACGTTGATGGTCTTCTGGTTGTTGAACAGGTTGTACACCGACAGCCGTGCACTGAGGTCGATGCCCTCCACCGGCAAACGCCAGGTCACATTGGCGCCCATGGTCCAGGTCCACGGCAGGCGACCGAACGCACCGCGTGGGCTGTACTCGAACTGCCGCTGGTTGTACGGACCGGAACAGTTGGCCACGCACAGCCAGCCGGTGCCACCACCGCTACCTTCGCTGGAGGTACTACCACCGGCGATGGAATCGTTTGGCCACATCACGCCGTAGGCCGTGATCGGACCACCGGACTGCACCTGCAGCGTGGTTCCGAACGACCATTGCTTGTTCAGCGCGTAAGCGGCACGCAGCTTGAACTGGTGGCGGAAGTCGTTGAACAGCACGCCATAGCGCTCGTTGGTGGCCGGATGGTCCCAGAACTGAACCATGCCCGTGTCGCCGTAGTTGGTATCGGAATTCACAGGGCCTTCGAAATTGCCCTCGCTCTTCGACCACAGGTAGGACGCGTTGAACATCCACTTCTCGTCCCATGCACGGTCGATCTGGAACTCCAGTGCCTTGTAGGTGCGCTTGGGCTTGGAGTAACCGATCACCTCGCCGCTGCCACCCTTGCGATAACCGCTGTTGGCGGTATCGATGGTGATCCAGCCCTCGTTGGCGCAGCCGATGCTCTTATCACCCCAGATCGTCAGGCTCTCGCCCGGGTTGGCGATCGGCCACAGCGTGCTGGGGGTCGGGCCGCATGGGGTGTAATTGATGCGGATGTCGTCCAGCGCACGGGTCATGCGTCGATAGGTGGCGTTGACGCCCCACGACCATGCCTGGTTGATCATGTTCTGGAAGCCCAGGATGTACTCGTCCTGGTAGACCGCCTTGAGGTCGCGATCCACACTCTGGCGCAGGTCGGCACCGCCGGTGTTCATGCGGGTGTCGGTCGGCCCGATCTGCTGGCCGACGACCGGTGCCATGTACGGTGAGCCGGTCGGCGAGGTTTTCCTCTCCCAGCCATTGAGCACGTAGTAGCTGTACTCGTCAGTCAGGCCACCTGCGAAATTCACGTTGATGTTGTTGGTGACAGGCAGGTAGTAGCGGCCGGCGTTGCCGAACAGCTTGGTGCTGCCATCACCGCGCATGTCCCACGAGAAGCCGACGCGAGGTGCGATCAGGTCATCCATCTTGATGAACGCCTTGCCGGCGGCGGTACGGTTCTCGAAACGGTCCCAGCGCACGCCCAGGTTCAGCATCAGGTTCGGGGTGATGTTCCAGATGTCTTCCACGTACAGCGCATTGGCTTCGGTCTCGAACGTGCCGCCCGACTTGCGGTTGCGCGCACGCAGCATTTCGGTAACGCCAGCCGGTACGTAGGCATTGGCACCGTCCCAGACTTCATCGCCGGGGCGCGCCACGTAGGCGGTGTAGCTCAGTTCGGTCGGGCCGGGGTAGCGGGTGGACTGCTTTGTGGTCATCAGCTCACGGTCGACACCGAAGCGCAGCAGGTGGTCACCCAGCTGCCATTCGAAGTCCAGTCGCGCCACGTCACGGGTATCGTCACGCTCGGCCACTGCCGTGCCCGTGGGGTGGCAGCCTGCGCGCAGGCCCTGCAGCTTGCCCAGGCGCGGGCCGTAGGTACTGTCGGTGAACACGGGGCTGCAGGCCTGATCCAGCGATGAATTGGTGAACGCACGCTGGTTGTTCTGGCCGACCATGGCGCGCGCGGTGAAGTTCTGTCCGAAGTGGCCGGTGTAGGTGGCCGACCAGTTGCGGCCGCCGGTCTCGGTGACCGAATCGCCGCCCCAGGCGCCGAGCTGGTCGGCGTTCCAGTTGTAACCGTACGACGCATTGGTGACATCGCCCTCATCCGAAAACGCCAGCAGCGCCAGGCTGTGGTTGTCGTTGATGTTCCAGTCCAGCTTGGTGCCCCAGAAGCCGTTGCCGGAATCGTTCTTGAACCAGGTACTGCCATCGGACGAGGTGTTGTGTCCCTTGTCGCTGCGGTCTTCGTACATCGCGAACAGGAACAGCTTGTCCTTGACGATCGGGCCGGAGCCCCACACGTTGGTCTTCAGGAAGGAGTTGTTGTCGCGGCTGCCGTAGGAATGCGGGGTGCCGTCGCGGTGGAAATGATCGCCGCCACTGGCGCGCCACGCACTGGGCTCGGCGGTGACTTCAACACCGCCCTCGAATTCGTTGCTGCCCGAACGGGTCACCGCATTGATCACGCCACCGGTGGAGCGGCCGAACTCGACCGAGTAGCCACCGGTCTTGACCTGGAACTCCTTGAAGAAGGCGAACGGCGCGGTGCTGAAGCCGCGACGGGTATACATGTCGGTGACATTCAGGCCATTGATGAAGACCGCATTCTCGGCCACCGATGAACCAGCGAATGACAGGCCGCCGAATGACGAGTTGCCGCCGACCACGCCCGGCGCCATCAGCGCGACCGCAGACAGGTCCTGCGCCACCGGCAGCCGCGAGATCTCCTGGCGGTTGATGTTGAAGGATGTCTCGGTGGAGTAGACATCCACGCGGTTGACCACGCGGGTGCCGACCACCTGCAGCGCATCGAGATTGGTGACGCCGCCGCCACTGGCCAGGTTGACCGTGGTGGTTCCGCCTACTGCCACACTGACAGCAATCTGATCGCCCAGCTTCTGGCCATCGCGGCTGAGCTGCAGCTGGTAGTCACCTACCGGCAGCTGGCCGAGGCGGTAGCTGCCGTCGGCGCCGACGGTGACGGTACGGGTCAGACCCGTACTGTTGCTGACCACGGTCACCTGGTCGCCCGCGGTTGCACGGCCGGCAACTGCGCCGCTCACGTTCTGTGCCATCGCGATGCCGGGCAGCACTACGCCCAGACACGCCCCAAGGGCGACGCACAACGCCGCCCGCTTGATGCTGTAAGCCTTCATCCCCTGCTCTCTCCTGCAAGAATTGAATGGTGTGGAATGCGGTGTGTCGCGCTAGCGTTGCCTGGCTGGCAGTACCCGCCACTGGAAGTCGTAGCTCCATTGGTCGAAGTACAGGTTGCCGCCTGCCCACTCGGCCTCGCCGCGCTGCGAGTCGACCGTTTCCGAGCGGAAGTGCTGCTTGGCCGGCACGAAGGGCTGGCCGAAATCGTCGTTGAAGGCGATGCGGTAGCCGTCGAGGCCACCCAGGTAGAAATCGCGCAGTGCAGGCACATCGCTGGCAAGCGCGCCGGTGGTCACGTCCATCGGCAGCCAGCCATACGGCGCCAGGTAGACCTGGCCCCAGTCATGCAGGTTGTTGTAGCCGCTGCCATCGCCGGAGAACACCATGCCCGACTGCCAGCGCGCGGGAATGCCGTTCATGCGCAGCAGCGCGATCAGCAGCAGGGTCTGTTGGCCGCAGTCGGCATGGCCGGCATGCAGCGCGTAATCGCTGATGTTGCTGAGCGTGGAGTATTCGCGCGCACCGGCCCAGGGAATGCGATCCACGGCAGCAAACAGCTTGCGCAGCACTTCATACGGACGTGTCTCGCCCTGCAGTACCTGGTCGGAGAACAGCTTCAGCGCCGGGGTGAAGCGCACATGCGGCAGCTGCTCGGCCAGATAGGGCTTCAAGGCCGGATCAGCCGGGGTTGGCTGTACCTTGGCCGGGTCGATCGCGGTATGCCGGGCGAGGATCGTGACCGCGTAGCGGATCTCGAAGCGCGTCGGCTGCCCAGCCACTGCCTTGGCTTCCAGGTACGCGGTGCGCTGCAGGGTACTGGCCGGTGCCACCCGCGCCTTGCCCGGGGTGCTGCCCAGCCACTGCACCTGTTCCTGCTGCCCGGGGATCTCGCGCGGGTACGGAATCCACGCGCGGATCGTTTCACCGGCGGGCACCACATCGGATTTCACCGTGAGCGACTGGGTGAATTCGTAGCGCTGCGGCAGTACCGACGCCTGGCCACTCTGTTCGGCCGCGGCAACCACGCCTGCGTGGTGGGCGTTGAGCACTTCGTTGGGGCCCGGAGGCGGCATCGGTGCATCCGTGCGGCGGCGCGCGCGTGCTTCGTCGCTGAGCAGGAACAGGTTCGACGGTGCGCGCTTGAAGTACCAACGCTCGCCATCGGTATCGAGATGCTCGATCAGGCCGAGTTGGTCCCAGCGCGCAAATTCGTCGTCGGTCAGATCGGGAATCCAGCGGCGCACGGCGTCCTTGGCGGCGTTTTCGCCGAGGGAAAAATCCAGGCGGATGCGGCGCATGCGCTCGCGCTGGAAGGTCCCCTCGGTGGTATCGCCTGCCGTTGCCAGCAGCGCTTCGGCATCGCTGAAGCGACCTCTGTCGATCAGGTCGATCACCTGCGTCTGGCGCGCCCGCTGCTGGCTGCTATGCCCATCCGTCGCCTGCGTGGCCGACACCCACAGCAGCAACACGGCACCCAGGCCGGCGGCGGCAGTCAGACGCGGTTTGCGAACGGCAGGATCCACAGCGACACTTCCCCAGCGCGGGTGGTAACGGCTGTGTAACACGGGCCGGGATGTTGGTCAATAATTTATTCTTGCTTTCGGGGCCAAAAGGAATAAATATTCCAACAGGCATTCGAGGAGGGTGTGCACCGCATGAGCCTGGCTTTCCGCGAACGGCACCGGCATTGGCCGCGCCGCTTGACCCTGGCCCTGTGCCTGCTGGCCGCTCCGGCCTTTGCACAGGCGGCCCCACCGCCCGACCCGGGTGCGCCGCTGCCCTATGTGATCGGCCTGCACGAGGCCTATCTGACCCCGCAGTACTGGGCCGCGCGCCTGGACAACGCCGATGCGCCGATTCTGGATCGCGCGCAGATCGAAGCACAGAACGCGCGGATGCGGGCGCAGGACAGCCACATCCAGGACATCGCCGCACTGCCCGCCCAGCTTGATGCGGCGACGGTTCGCGCCAGCATCACCGCGCTGTCGAGTTGGCCCACCCGCGCCCTCTACAACGACAAGGGCCAGGCGATCGCGACCGCACTGCGCAGCGCGATCGAAGCCAACCTCGGCCTCGATGCGATTCCTGCCCAGGTGCCACCGGCCTACGGGCTGGTGGTGAAGCGCGCGGCACTGCGTACCTTCCCCACCCGCGAGCGGGTCTTCAGCACTGCCGGTGACACCGACATCGACCGCTTCCAGGAATCGGCACTGTTCCCCGGCGACAAGGTCGCGGTGGTCCATCGCAGTACCGATGGCCGTTGGCTGTTCGTGCACAGCGAGCGCTACAGCGCATGGATCGAGGCCGATGCCATCGCCAGCGGCGACAAGGCCACGGTGCTCGGCTATGGCACGAAGGGCCCGTACCGCATCGTCACCGGCGCCACCGCGCAGACCGCCTACACCCCGGAGGAACCGCGCGTCTCGCGCCTGCAGCTGGACATGGGCGTGCGCCTGCCGGTGCTGGCCGACTGGCCCGCTTCAGAACCCGTGAACGGCCAGCAGGCGCACGCGTCGTGGGTGGTGCAGCTGCCGGTGCGCGAGGCCAACGGGCGCCTGAAGCTGGTGCCGGCGCTGCTGCCGCGCTCGCAGGACACAGCCGCCGACTACCTGCCGCTGACCCCGCGCCTGCTGCTGCAGCAGGCCTTCAAGTTCCTGGGCGAACGCTACGGATGGGGCCACGACTACGACACCCGCGACTGCAGCGGGTTCGTTTCCGAGATCTACCGCAGCTTCGGCGTGCTGCTGCCGCGCAATACCAGTGCACAGGCGGTCAGCCCCGCGCTGGATCGCCTGCCCTTCACCGGCAAGGACGGCAAAGCGGTACGCGACCGCGCCGTCACCGACCTGCAGGTGGGCGACCTCGTCTACATTCCCGGGCACGTGATGATGGCCATCGGCCATGTCGACGGCCGCACCTGGGTGATCCACGATACGGCGGGCGGCAGCTGGTTCGGTACCGACGGCACGCGCGTGCAGGCCCACCTCAATGGTGTTTCGGTCACGCCGCTGGAGCCGATGATGGCCAGCGATACCGTCCGCTACATCGACCGCATCACCAACATCCAGCGCCTGCGGGCCAAGACTCCTGAATGAAGATCACTGCCATCGAACTGGGCATGCTGCGCGTGCCGCTGAAGACGCCGTTCAAGACTGCCCTGCGCACGGTGGAAACCGTGGAAGACGTGGTGGTTCTGATCCGCACCGACACCGGCCACACCGGTTACGGTGAAGCCCCGGCCACTGCGGTGATCACCGGCGATACGCACGGCTCGATCATCGAAGCGATCCGCCACTTCATCGCCCCGCGCCTGATCGGCCAGGACGTGGTCAACCTCAACCATCTGTGCACGCTGGTGCAGACCGCCATGGAGCGCAACACCAGCGCCAAGGCGGCGGTGGAGATCGCGCTGTACGACCTGTGGGCGCAGCTGCACGGTGCGCCGCTGTACCAGATGCTCGGCGGCGGCGACCCGGTGATCACCACCGACATCACCATCAGCGTGGACTACATCGACAAGATGGTGGCCGACTCGTTGTCGGCGATCGAACGCGGCTTCGAGTCGTTGAAGATCAAGGTCGGCAAGGACATCGGGCTGGACATCGAACGGGTCAAGGCGATCCATGCCGCCGTGGAAGGCCGCGCCCTGCTGCGCCTGGATGCCAACCAGGGCTGGACCGCCAAGCAGGCGGTGCATGCGATGCGCACGCTGGAGGAAGCCGGCGTGGTGCTGGAGCTGCTGGAGCAGCCGGTGAAGGCCGCGGACATCAGTGGCCTGAAGTACGTCACCGACCGCGTCAACACGCCGGTGATGGCCGACGAAAGCGTGTTCAGCCCCAGCCAGGTGATGGACCTGATCCAGCAGCGCGCGGCCGACATCATCAACATCAAGCTGATGAAGACCGGCGGCCTGTCCAACGCGATCCGCATCGCCGACATCGCCGGCATCTACGGCGTGCCGTGCATGATCGGCTGCATGATCGAGTCGAGCATCAGCGTGGCCGCAGCCGTGCACCTGGCCGTGGCCAAGAGTGATGTGATCACCAAGGTTGACCTCGACGGTCCCTCGCTGGGCCAGTTCGACCCGGTCAGCGGCGGCGTGCATTTCAACGAATCGGAGATCAGCATCAGCGACGTGCCGGGGTTGGGCATCACCGAAGTGCGTGGGCTGGAGATGCTGGGTTGATTTCTGCCTTGCGGCTGACGTTGCGTGCCACTGGCGTTGGGTCGCGCGTTACTTTTCTTTTCGCGAAAAGAAAAGTAACCAAAAGAAACGCTCCGCCGGCCGCGAGCCGGTGCTACGCACCGGTTCCCTGCGCTCCTCGGCCCGTCGAGGGACGGCGCGGGAACTCGCTACCCTCAGACACCCGCGCCTCTTCGCCCTCGCCGGACCTGCGGTGCTCGGCTCGCTTGAAGGCGGACTCAACGTCAAAAGCAACAACTGCGCTCCGTAACCTCTTCGAGGCTGGAACCCGCTCGACCCATTCCATGACACGCTCTACGCTGCCAGCCGCAACGCGCCCACACATGCCCGGACACCCCGCATGCCGCCCCTGCTGAAGATCCGCACCGAGCGCGGGCAGATGTCGGCCATCGAGCGCCGCATCGCCGACTTCATCCTCGACAATGCCCACCTGCTGCGCGACTACTCGTCACAGCAGCTGGCCAGTGCGCTCGGCATCAGCCAGTCCAGCGTGGTGAAGTTCAGCCAGAAGCTCGGCTTCAAGGGCTACCCGGACCTGAAGTACTCCATCGGCCAGGACGTCGCCCGCGCCGGTGCCGATCCGCAGCAGGCGCCCGACGAACCCGACAGCGGCGATGACTACCTGCGCCTGGGCGAGGCGCTGCGCCGCAGCAAGGCGCAGGCCGAGGAGGAAACACGCCAGGCCAATCCACGCGCGGAGATCGAGCGCATCGTGCAGCTGCTCGACGGTGCGCCCAAGCTGTTCGTGTACGGCCTGGGTGACGACGGCCTGTTCGCGCGCGAGTTCGCCATGCGGCTGTCGCTGCTTGGCCTGCTGGTGGTGCCGCATACCGACCCGATCCTGATGCTGGCCAATCTGTCGGCCGCACGCCCGGGCGATGCGCTGCTGATGTTCTCCGAGTTCGGCAACCTGCCCCAGCTTTCGCAGCTGTCACGGCAGTTCCAGGACATGGGTGGCAAGGTGATTTCCATCACCCGCCACACCGCCAACCCGCTGCGCGCGCATGCTGATGCTGCGCTGGTGGTGTGTGCGCACGACCGCACGCCGCAGGTCGCGCAGCTGCTGTACCGTAGCGCCATGCACGCCCTGCTCGATTTCCTGTTCGTGCTGCTCTGCCACACCAATCCGGACCGCCAGCGGCAGCTTGCGGTGAACCTGGAGCGGATCGACCACCTGCTGGATTCCTGACCGGAGCACCTGTTGATGAAATCACTGGTCCGTTTCGCTACCGCTGCACTGCTGCTTGCCGCGGCGGTATGCGTCCACGCTGCGCCGCTGGATGGTGCGCGCCAGCTGATCGTGGTCACCAGCGAAGGCTGGGACAGCACCCAGGGGCAACTGCAGGCCTATGTGCGCGACGGCAAGGGCTGGCACGCGCATGGACAGGCGTTCCCGGTGGCGCTCGGCCGCACCGGCAGTGCCTGGGGCCTGGGCCTGCACCCGGCGCAGGCCGACGGCCCGCAGAAGCAGGAAGGCGATGGCCGCAGCCCGGCCGGCATATTCGCGCTCGGCAGTGCGTTCGGCTATGCCGTCACCCGCCGCGGCACCGCCATGCCCTACCAGCCGATGCTGGACAGCAGCTACTGCATGGACGTGCCCGGTTCGCCGTTCTACAACCGCATCGTTGATGAAAAGAAGGTCGGCAATGCAGCGGTCAAGGGCTCCACCGAGCCGATGCGGCTGGATCTGCACAACAAGAGCGACGTGCGCTACCGGGAGGGCTTCGTGATCGCCCACAACCCGGACAACCAGCCCGGCAAGGGCAGCTGCATCTTCGCCCATCTGTGGCGCCAGCCCGGCGAGGCCACCGCCGGCTGCACGGCCATGCCGCAGGAACGCATGCAGGCACTGCTGGACTGGCTGCGGCCGCAGGACGCGCCGCGTTTCGTCCTGCTGCCGCGCGCCGAGTACAGGCGACTGCAGGCGCAATGGGAGCTGCCTTCATTGAATGGAGACGGCCATTGAGCGCACAGGACGAACCGCAGCTGCAACGCGCGGTCAGCCGCTGGCAGATCGTCGGCCTGTCGATCAACGATGTGATCGGCAGCGGCATCTACCTGCTGCCGGCCGCCACCGTCGCCCTGCTCGGTCCCTTCAGCCTGTGGGGCGTGGTCGCCGCCGGCATCGTGGTCGCGCTGCTGGTGCTGTGCTACGCGCAGGCCGCCAGCTACTTCGATGAACCCGGTGGCAGCTACCTGTATGCACGCGAGGCGTTCGGGCGATTCGCCGGGTTCGAGATCGGCTGGATGATCTGGCTGACCCGCATCAGCTCGGCGGCCGCACTCAGCAACGCGCTGGCCGATGCCGTCGCGCGTTTCTGGCCGTGGGCCGGTGCCGGCATGGGGCGCATCGCGGTGATCGTGGTGTCGCTGGGCTTCCTAACCGGCGTCAACATCATCGGCGTGCGCTCGGCCGCGCGTACCGGCGTGGTGCTGGTGATCGGCAAGATGCTGCCGCTGCTGCTGTTCGTGGCCATCGGTGCGTTCTACATCGACCCACAGCTGGCCTTCTCCGGACAGCGTCCGGACCCGCATGACCTGCAGCGCATGGGCGAAGCCGCCTTGCTGCTGCTTTACGCCTACGCGGGCTTCGAGAACATCCCGGCCGCTGCCGGCGAGTACCGCAATCCGCGCCGCGATATTCCGTTCGCCCTGATCACCATGATCATCACCGTCACCGTCATCTACGGCGCGGTGCAGGTGGTGGCGCAGGGCACGCTGGCCGGCCTGTCCAGCTCGGCCACGCCGCTGGCCGATGCCGCCGCCGGCTTCGGTGGCGAAGCGCTTGCGCTGATCCTGACGGTCGGCGCCACCATCTCCATCCTCGGCACCAACAGCAACACGATGATGATGGGCCCGCGCTTCCTGTTCGCGCTGGCCCGCGATGGCTACGGGCCGAAGATCCTGGCGCAGGTACACCCACGCTTCCACACCCCGGCCGCCTCGATCCTCTGCCAGGGCCTGATCGCGCTCGGCCTGGCCCTGTCCGGTTCGTTCGTGCAGCTGGCCCTGCTGTCGATGACCACGCGCTTGTTCGCCTACATCGGAACGGCCGCTGCGGTGCTGGTGCTGGCCAAGCGCTACGCCGACCGGCCAGGTGCGCTGAAGCTGCCGGGTGGCCCGCTTATTCCGGTGCTGGCGCTGCTGCTGTGCCTGGCGCTGTTCGCCAGTGCCAGCTGGCAGAACATCGCCGCGGCACTGGTGGCGTTTGCCATCGGCGCGGTGATCTACAAGCTGCCGCGCAAGGATGCCGACGCCGGGTGATCGGTAACGCCGCGGGATGCCCGGCGGATTGATCTGGTTATCACGCTGCCGGACCGGGCCGTTAACCGCCACGCAGGCACGATCGGGCTTCGTCCACAACGGAGCCTTCCATGACCGAGTACCAGATCCCCGGCCGCGTACCGGACGACAGCACCCCGCGCGATGCGGTCAGCAACTACTGGCGCGAACGCTACACGGCCGAGCCCTACTACGACGACCAGTTGTTCTTCGAGGACTACGAGCCTGCCTACCGTATCGGCCATGCGGCTCGCGCACAGGACATGATCCGCGCCTACGAACAGGTCGAAGCCGAGCTGGAATCGCGCTGGGCCAATGAACGTGGCCGCAGCCGGCTGGAATGGGCGCAGGCGCGCGGTGCGGTGCGCCGTGGCTGGGAGGATGCACAGCTGGCGGACCCGCGGTTGAAGCGATAGCGCCATGCTCCTGTAGAGCCGAGCCCATGCTCGGCTCTCGCACCACGTCTGTAGAGTCGAGATCCTATGTTCGTGGTCAAGCCT
>NZ_VMBJ01000045.1:0-40298 GCF_010608305.1 Stenotrophomonas sp. AS012628
TCCCCGCAAACCCACAGTGCCCCGCCATCCCTCAGTAAACCCGCTGTTGCTGTTGCTGTTGCTGTTGCTGTTGCCGTTGCTCCAGCTTCAGCCTCTGCGGGTGCAGGGCGCAGCCCTGCCGCAACCCCCTTACTTCTTTGCGCGCGGCTGGTTCAGCGGTTCCATCGCGCGGAAGCGCTGGCTGTACTCGTCGGTCAGATTGCGCGCTTCCTGGCTGTTGCGCACGATGCTCGGGGTCAGCAGCACGATCACCTCCGAACGACGGCTGGTGCGGCTCTTCTGCCCGAACAGCGCGCCCACCACCGGAATCCGGCTCAGGCCGGGAATGCCGCTGCTGCCATCGGTGGCCGTATCGGTGATCAGGCCGGCCAGCATGATGGTGTCGCCACTCTGCACCGCCGCTTCGGTCGACAGCTTCTTGGTGGAAATGCGCGGGTTGCAGTTGCGCTCCTGCGGGTTGCAGTTCTCCGGTACGTTCGAGGCGCTGCTCACTTCCTGCACGATGTCGAGGAACACCGTGCCGTCGCGGGTCACGCGCGGGCGTACCTTCAGGATCACGCCGGTGTCGATGTACTGCACCGAGCTGTAGCTGCTGGTGCCGATGCCGGTGTTCACCGTAGTCGTGTTGATCGGCACCTTGTCGCCCACGTTGAGCGTGGCCTCGGCGTTGTTGCGCACGAACACCGAAGGGGTCTGCAGCAGGCGTACATCGGTGACCTTGTCCAGCGCACTCACCACCGCCGCACCATTGTGACCGGTGAACGCCCAGCCCAGGCCTTCGCCACCGGTCGCGGCACCGGCGAAGCTGCTCCAGGAGCCACCCGCTGCTGCCGGCAGGGTCACGCCGCCCAGGGCTCCCGTCAGTGCGCGCCCGGCCACGGCGTTGTCGAAGAACCAGTTCACGCCGTACTTCAGGTCACCGTCCAGCGAGACTTCGGCCACCTGCGCTTCGATGTGCACCTGCAGCGGCATCACGTCCAGCTTCTCGATCACCTCGCGGATCGAGCGCCAGGCCTGCGGGGTCGAGCGCACCAGCAGGGTATTGGTTTCCTCCACCGCCGACACGCCCACGCGATCGCCCTCCACTTCCAGGCTGACGCTGACGTTGCCGGACTGGCGCTGCGGCAGGTTCATGCTGCCGTTGCCGGCACCACTGGAACCGCTGCCCGGGGTCGAGCCGAAACTGCTGTTGTTGTTGCTGTCCATGCCACGGTCGCCGTCGCTGCCCAGCTGCGACGGCATCGCACCCGGGGCCAGCGAGGCCGGGCTGGAACCGCCACGGTTGCCGCTGCTGGCGAAGGCTTCACTGAGCCGTTCGGCCAGGTCACGCGCCTTGATGTAGCGCAGCTCGTAGGAGAACAGGCGGGCACTGCCACCGGCCGTATCAATGCGGTCCAGCCACTGCTGGATCTGGTCCAGGTAGCGCACCTGCGGGGTGATCACCAGCACCGCGTTGGCGTTTTCCAGGGGCAGGAAGCGGAACATGCCGGCGCTGGGCGTCTTGCTCTCCTCGCCGAACACTTTCTCCAGGTCGGCAGCCACCTGTTCGGCCTTGCCCGACTGGATCGGGAACACGCCCACCGACATGCCCGACAGCCAGTCGACGTCGAAGATCTCGACGGTGCGCATGTAGTTTTCCAGCTCGGCGCGGGTACCACCCAGGGTGATCACGTTGCGGCCGCTGTCGACGTTGACGATGGCATTGGGCCGCGCATACGGCTCCAGTACCTTCTTCATTTCGGTGGCGGAGATGAACTGCAGCGGGATGACCCGTACCTCGAAGCCTCGCGCACTGGCAGCGGGCGCCGTGCTCGGCGCGACCGTACCGGCCAGCGCCTGGTCGGCGGCGACGATGTTGTAGCGGCCACCGCTGTAGACCATGCGTGCGTTGTTCCAGCCCAGCACCATCTCCAGCAGGTTCAACGCCTGCGCCGGCGACACCGGCTTGGGCGTGGCCAGGGTGACCGTGCCCTGCACCCCCGGTGCGATCACGTAGTTCTGGCCCAGCATGTCACCGAGGATGGCCTTGACCACCGCATGCACCGATTCGCCTTCGAAATTGAAGGTTGCTTCACCGGTGCTGGCGCCATGCAGTGCCGGTGCCGGTGCGCGTGCTGCTTCGCGGTTGATCATGGTGCCGGTGCCACGGCGGATCACTGCCTGCGGAGCGCCCTGGGCGTCACGGGCAGCATCCGCGGCGACATTGGCCGCCTGGCCGGCCTCGGCAGTGGGCGACAGATTGCCCTTGCGCTGCACGTGCGGCGCGGACACGGTGCTGCAGCCGACCAGCAGCGCGAGGGCAAAGGACCAGGGAAGGAAACGCAGGCTCATGCATTCACTCTATCGGTTGGTGCCATCGCCCGGGGGCGGCGACGGTTGTTGCTGCTGTTGTTGTTGCTGCAGCTGGCGGCGACGGGCCTGGATGCGTTCGCGGATGGCCTGCATCTGCGCTTCGCTGGGGCCGTTGTTGGTGGCAGGCGGTGTGGCGGCCGCCGCAGCCGAGGGCGCGGGCGTACTGGCAGCAGGCGACGGCGATGGGGTTGCCGCAGCCGGCGGCGGTGTCGGCGGAGCACCTGCCGGGGGCGGCACAACGATCGCACCTGCCGGCGGCGCACCGTTGGCGCCGCGCAGCACGGTCGGCGGCTCACCGCCCTGGCCGTTGAAGACCGCCAGTTCCAGCACCTGGTTGCCACCGGGGCCGATCACGGTGGCCTGGCGCGGCTGCAGTGCCACCAGCTGCCAGCCGTCGACGGCTTCACCGTTGAGGCGCAGGCGCAACGAACGGTTCTGTTCGGTGGTGAAGGTGGCCATGCCGAAGTCGCCGGTCAGCAGCACGCCGGTCAGGCGCAGCGCGGCGCTGGCGGCAGGCTCGCTGCCACCGAGCAGGTAGGGCTTCGGCCTGCGGTCCTCGGCGAACAGCGGTCGCTCGCCGATGGCACTGTAGCTGTCGGCGCTGGCCATGCGTTCTGCGGCCAACGGCGGCAGCACCGGCAACGAAGGCACTGCATCGGCATCGCCATCCGCACCTGGCAGCTGGCTGCCCAGGCCGAAGCCGGTGGCCAGCCAGACCGCTGCCGCCCAGCCGGCCAGTGCCAGCAGGAAACCGGTGCGCAGGCTGATCTGCTCAAGCTTCATCGGCCACCTCCTGCCCCTCTTCCGGCACAGCCGGTGAGGGTGCCGGTGCAGCCGAAGGCGGTTGCGGCGCCGCGCCCGGCTCGGCTGCAGGTGCCGGCGCAGCGCCATCGGCAGCGGCACCGGGCAACAGGTAGCCGGCCAGTTCGAACGACACGTCCAGGCCCAGCCCGGATTCATTCGGCGACTGCTGGAAGCGCTGCGCGATCAGGTTGAGGTTGTCGACGAACAGGCGCGGGCTGCCGGTTTCCAGGCTGTGCAGCACCGTGGCCAGTTCGGCCACACCGCAACGCAGGCGCACCTGCATGGCAACGCGCACGAACTCGGCGTCACGACGGTTGTCGGTCAGTGGCGTGCGGTTGCTGATGGTGCAGCTGCGGTTGCCCGGGCTGGCCATCGCCACCGCATCCTGCAGCTTCGCGCCGAGCGCAGCGGCTGCCGCTTCGGCGGTGGCTTCACGCAGGAAGCCCGGCCGCTGCTGCAGTGCCTCGCGGGTGGCGCGCAGGCGTTGTTCGATCTGCGGCTGCTGCTGCAGCTGCGCCTGCACGCGCTGTTCGCGCTCGCGCAGGGCGGCCACGTCGGCATCGATTTCGCGCAGCGGCTGGGTGAACCAGGGGTGCACCAGCAGCAGGTAGGCCAGGCCCAGCACTGCCAGCAGCAGCGCCAGTGCCAGCCAGCGGTCACGGCGTGCGCTTGGCATCGGCATCGGCCGCCTCCCGGGTCGGGGCCGCAGCCGGCAACGGCTGCAGTTCGGCGGTCATGGTGAAGCGGTCACGGCCACTGGCGGCGCCATCGGCCTGCAGTACGCCGGTCAGATTGACTTTGCGCCACTGCGGCGCGTCCTGCAGCAGCTGCACCAGCTGCGAGGCCTCGCGGCTCAGGCCGATCAGCTGCAGGTTGTTGTTCTCGATGGCCAGCTTTTCCAGGTAGGTGCCCTCCGGCAGGCGCCGGGTCAGTTCATTCCAGATTTCCACCGTTCCGGCGCGCTGGCTGCGCTGCTTTTCCAGGAATGCGGCACCATCGATCAGTGCCTGCAGCTGCGCGCGTTCGCTGGCGACACCACGCGCACTGCGCGCACTGCGTTCAACCTGCGCACGCAGCTCATCGGCGGCGGCACGGCGGTTGTCGAGCAGCTGCAGGGCCGCCAGCACCAGCATCACCAGCGCGGCCACGGCCAGCAGCACATTCCAGCGCCGCGTCGGATCCACCCGCAGCTGGCGCTGCCCCGGCGGCAACAGATTCACCTGCAGGGGGTCACCGTGGGCGTCGATGGCATCGACACCGGCCAGCGCATCGGCCCACTCGCCCACGCTGGCGCGCCACGCTTCAAGCTGGCGCAATGGCCAGGCAACCAGTTCGACCTGCAGCTGGCCTTCGGCGGCGCTCCCGAGTTCACGCACGTCATAGCTGACCTGGCTGGATTCGAACGGCGTCTGGCGGTCGATCTCGAAACCGACCACGGCGCGCAGGCGGTCGGCCGCAGCCGCAGGCAGGCGCAGATGACGACGCAGTACTTCGCTGGCCGGCAGCAGCCACGCCCGCGGCAGGCTGCGCAGTCGCGGTTCCAGCACGCGGTCCAGTTCGGCCGGCGACAGCGGCCACGGCACGCTGGCCACCGCTTCGCGGCGCTCACCGGCCTCTCGCCAGACCTGCAGCTGGTCACCCTGGCGCTGCAGCAGCAGGCGCGCCTGTGCCCAGCCCAGTGCCCACTGCCAACGCGCCGGCACCCAGGCCAGCAGCGATTGCCGCCACCAGCGCAGGAAACGGCCGGCGCCAGGGCCGATCCGGCCCTGCACCTGCCGCACACTGTCCTGCCATGCCGTCATCTTGCTGTCATTCCCTGCTCCCAGCGAAGCACTGTGTAGGACCGCCCGGGAACCCCGCCCGAGCCATTGCGTACCACTGCCTGCAACACCGACCGGCGTCCACTGCCATCGGTTGCACGAGACTCGATACTATAGGTGCCGCTGCTGCTGGCAAGCGTTGTCGCACCGCCAGCGGTATCTGCGTCACGCTCCTGCTGCGCGCGCTGCGCCAGCACGGTATCCGCATCCAGGCCCAGTGCGGTCAGCACCGGCGCGCTGGCGAACTGGGGATCCGGGCGCGCCTGGCGGCTGTACAGGGTCAGGTGCGGCAGCATGGCCTTGTACAGCGGACCGCGCATCCCCAGTACCCGCTGCAGTTCGCCGAGCGTCTCGAAACGCTTGTTGCGCGGGCCATACGGCAACCCCGCCGCCGCATAGTCCGGCGCTTCGGCGCCACCACCCGGCTGCAGCAGGCTGTCTTCATCACGCCAGTCGACAATGGCGCCGGCCATCTGCCGGGCCGCCCCTTCGTCTTCGCCGAGCGCCTTGAGGAACGCGGTCAGCAGGGTCACGTCGGCCAGGTTCAGGTTGATCTTGCCGTTCTCGTCCAGCACCTTGATCTCGATGCTGGCGTCATCGAACTGCCAGCGGTAGGTGCGGCCATCGGCACGCCAGGGCGCCCGCAGCGGATCGGCGGACAGCCGCAGCAGCGCGTACTCCAGGCCGGCGCGCGCCCGTTCCTGGCCGCGTGCGTCGTCATCCAGCACCCGCTGCTGCAGATGCTCGACCCGTGCGCTCAGCGCGAACGCACCGACCAGCGCGGTCATCAATGCGATCAACCACAGCACCAGGACCAGTGCCGCACCGTGTTGCCGGTTCATCGCGCGCCTCCGCTGCCGCCAGCGCGCGGTGCCACCACCAGCGTGGGCCAGGGCGCCCCCTTGGCGGGCACGATCTGGATCTCCACCAGCATCGGCAGGCGACGGGTATCGTCCCAGCGCGGCATCCAGTCGCTCATCTGGCCGGTACTGGCATCGATGCCGCGATAGCGCAGCTGCACCGACTTCAGGTTCTCCACCAGCACTTCCGGTGGGCGCGGCGGATTTTCGGCGATGCGCTCGCCTTCCTGCAGCAGCACCAGGTCCAGCAGCAGGCGCTGCTGGCCATCGCGGCCGTCCACCTGCAGCGCGTGCAGGTAGGCTCCGCCACGGCCGAGGTAACCCGGGAGATCAGCGGCGAACATCATGCGCTGTTCTTCGCCCTGGAAGAAGATCGGTTCGCGGGTGGGATCGGGGACTTCCAGCGGCGTGCGCAGCGCACCGGCCAGCTGCCGCCGCAACAGGGCCTGCACCGCGCGCATGCGCTCACTCTCGGCCGCAATCTGCTCGCCACGCTGGCTGACCGCCATCGCCGAGCGCACGCTGGCGAACGCCAGCGCCAGGCCACCGGCCAACAGCACCGTGGCCAGCATCACTTCAACCAGCGTGAAACCTGCAGCACGGCGCGTCATCGCGCACGCTCCAGATCCGGCGGCAGCAGGCGCAGGCTGCGCCAGCGCAGCTGCTCGCGTTCGCTGTCACCCCAACGCACCTGCAGCTGCAGTTCGGCCAGCCAGGGGGCACCGGCTGACTGTGTCTGCACGACGCTGCCTGCACGTGGCTCCACCCACGGCTGCACCTGCAGTTCCCAGTGGTAGCGTCCCTGCTCCCAGTCGCCCTGCTGGCTGCCCACCTGCAGCGGCGTGGCGACGCCGGTTTCGGCCAGCAACGACTGCGCATGCAGTATTGCGCGCGTGCGCAGTTCGGCCTCACGCACCTGCCTGGCGCCGCCTGACAGGCTGCCCAGCAGCAGGGTCAGCGCCAGCCCGAGCAGGGCAAAGGCGATGATCACTTCCAGCAGGGTGAAGCCGCGGGCGCGCCGCTTCATTGCGCCCGCCAGGGGCCGGAGCGGACCTCACCGGTCAGCCAGCCCACGTCGATGCGCCATTCGGCATCATCACGCTGCAGCCGGATGCGGCCGCCGCTGGAGCCGCCGTCGGGATGGAACTCGATCACGCCCTGCCCTGGCGCGGTGGCCAGCTGCGCGGCGCCTTCGAACTGGACCTGCAGCTGTGCCGGCACGTCGCCGTGGCGCTGGTTGGCGCCTTCCCAGCGCCGCTTGGCCGGCTCGATGACAAAGCGCTGCGGTTCGCCCCGGGCGATCGCCTGCGCGCGCACCACGCGCAGTTGGTTGGCGATGTCCTTGCCGGCGCTGCGCAGCTGCATGCCGGCGAAACCGCGCGACAGGCCGGCAGCGGTGATCAGGCCGATCGCGGCGATCAGCGCGATCACCAGCAGCATTTCCAGCAGCGACAGGCCCGCTGCGCGCCTGCCGGGCAGGCGCGGGCGTGGCAACCGGCGCGGCAGGAAATGCAACATGCCCGGTTACGGCTGGTAGCGGATGTCAGCGTCGACGCTGCTGCCGCCGGCCTTGCCGTCCTTGCCCAGGCTGATCAGCTCATACGGCTGGCCTTCGCCCGGCGTGCGGTATTCCAGCGCATGGCCCCACGGATCGTTCAGATCGGCCGGCTTGGCATACGGGCCCAACCAGCCACCGACGCCAGCCGGTGCAGTCACCAGATCGTTGAGCGAGCCGGGCAGCTTGCCGGTATCGATCTGGTAGTTGTCGACCTTGGATGCGACGGTCTGCACCTGTGCCTTGGCGATGTTGGCCTTGCCGCGGTCGGCGCCACCCAGCACGCGGCTGGCGACCAGGGTCAGCACCGCGCCGATCAGCACGATGACGATGATGATCTCCAGCAGGCTCATGCCCGACTGGTTGCGCGCGGCGGTGAAGGAAAGGCGGATCGGTCGACGGGAAGCAATCATGGTCGGTCCTTTCAGTTGCGGAGTGTCGGGGTTGCGTAGGGATCCATCGTCAACCGATGGCATTGGTCAGGTCGTACAGCGGCACCAGCACGGCGACGATCACCGCGCCGACCACCGAGGCCAGTACGAGGGTGATCGCCGGCACCATCGCCGCCAGCAGGCGGTCGATGCGCCGGGCGCTGTCCTGTTCGAAAGTATCGGCCGCTTTCAGCAGCATGGTATCGAGTGCACCGGATTCCTCACCGACCTGGATCATCTGCAGCGCCAGGCGCGGGAAACGCTTGCCGCGCGACAGCGCCAGCGACAGGCCGGTACCGTTCTTCACTTCATCCGCGGCGGCTTCCACATCGGCGGCCAGCGCGCGGTTGCCCAGTACGTTGCGGGCGATGCCCAGGGCACCCAGCAGCGGCACCCCATTGCGCAGCAGGGTGCCCAGCGTGCGGGCCAGCCGCGCGGTTTCCAGTTCACCCAGCAGGCGGCCGATGCTGCGACGCTGCAGCAGCCAGCCATCCAGCGTCAGCCGGAAGGCCGGTTGCCGTGCCTTGCGTTCGAAGAACAGCGCAAGTACTGCCGGCACCACCAGCAGCAACACCCACCAGTCACGCACGAACAGGCCCAGCTGCAGTACCGCGTTGGTGAACCACGGCAGCGCCACATCCAGGCTCTCGTACATCTGCGCGAACTGCGGCACCACGTAGCCGAGCAGGAACAGCAGCGCGCCGCCCACCACCACCAGCAGGATGGCCGGGTACACCAGCGCGTTGATCACCTTGCCCTGCAGGGCCCGGCTGCGTTCGAGGTAGTCGGCCAGGCGCTGCAGGGTTTCGTGCAGGCTGCCGCCGGCCTCACCGGCACGCACCATGTTCACGTACAGGCGCGAGAACAACCCATGCTGGCGCTCCAGTGCGGTCGACAGCGGCGCACCACCGCGCACCACATCGCGGATGTCGGTGATCGCGCGGCGCGAGCGTTCGTCTTCCGGCAGGCCGAGCAGGATCGACAGCGCGCGATCCAGCGGCTGGCCTGCACCGAGCAGTGTCGCCAGCTGCTGGGTGAACTGCAGCAATGCCGCACCCTGCAGCGGCCGTTGGCGGAACAGGTTGCGCCAATTGCTGCCACCGATCGCACCGCCATCGGCCAGCTGGGTCTCCATCGGCAGATGACCCTGGTCCTGCAGGCGCGCGACCAGTTCGGCCTCGCTGGCCGCTTCCATCTGCCCGTCGAAGATCTCGCCGTGCGGATTCAGTGCCTTGTAACGGTAGGTCGGCATGTCAGCCCCGGCGTCCTGCGCGCATCAGCTTTCCTCGGTGACACGCAGGACTTCCTCGATGGTCGTCTGGCCACTGAGGGCCTTGGACAGGCCATCTTCGTACATCGTGCGCATGCCCGCTTCGCGGGCGATGCGTTCGATCTCGCCCATGCCATCGCGGCGCATCACCGCGCGCCGCAGCGCATCGTTCATCACCAGGAATTCCATGATGGTGGTGCGGCCGAGATAACCGGTCGGCGCCAGCGCGGAGGGCTTCGGGCGATACAGGTGGATCGGCCCTTCCGGCTGCAGGCGGCGCAGCTCGAATCGTTCGATTTCCTCCGGCGAGGCCTCATAGCGCTCGGCGTGGGTCGGTTCCAGCCGGCGCACCAGGCGCTGGGCGAGGATGCCGTTGATGGTGGACGTGAGCAGGTAGTCTTCCACGCCCATGTCGAGCAGGCGGGTGATGCCACCCGCTGCGTTGTTGGTATGCAGGGTGGACAGCACCAGGTGGCCGGTCAACGCCGACTGGATCGCAATGCGCGCGGTTTCCAGGTCGCGCATTTCGCCGATCATGATGATGTCCGGATCCTGGCGCACGATGCTGCGCAGGGCGTTGGCGAAGTCCAGGCCGATCTGCGGCTTGGCCTGGATCTGGTTGATGCCCTCGATCTGGTATTCCACCGGGTCTTCGACCGTGATGATCTTGACGTCGGCGGTATTGAGCTGGCTCAGCGCGGTGTACAGTGTGGTGGTCTTGCCCGAGCCGGTGGGGCCGGTCACCAGCAGGATGCCATGCGGCTGCTCCAGCACCTTGCGGAACTGCGGCAGGAACGCATCGGTGAAGCCGAGGCGGTGGAAATCGAACACCACCGTTTCGCGGTCCAGCAATCGCATCACCACGCTTTCGCCGTGCGCGGTCGGGACCGTGCTCACGCGCAGGTCCAGCTCCTTGCCCTGCACGCGCAGCATGATGCGGCCATCCTGCGGCAGGCGGCGCTCTGCGATGTTGAGCCGGGCCATGATCTTGATGCGGCTGATCACCGCCGCGGTGAGGTTGGCCGGCGGGCTTTCGCCCTCCACCAGTACACCGTCGACGCGGTAGCGCACCTTCAGCCGGCTCTCGAATGGTTCGACATGGATGTCCGAAGCGCGCAGCTCCACTGCACGCTGGATCACCAGGTTGACCAGGCGGATCACCGGCGCTTCCGAGGCGAGGTCGCGCAGGTGCTCGATGTCATCGACCGCACCGCCCTCGCCATCGGCGGTTTCGACGATCGCGCCCATCGCGCTGCGGCCCTGGCCGAACCAGCGCTCGACCAGGTCATCGATCTCCGCACGCATGCCCAGCACCGGCGTCACCGGCACGCCCAGTGCCAGCTGCACCGCCTGCTGCGGGTAGGGATCATGGGCGTCGGCCAGCCACAGCCGTACGCCCTGTTCATCCAGGGCCAGCGGGCAGACGTGGAACTGCTTGAGGAAGCGCAGTGACAACGGCAGGCCTTCCGCCAGCCCTTGTGGCGGTGCTTCCGGCAGCTGCTTGCCTTCCAGCAGCGGCAGGCCCAGCACTTCGGCGCTGGCCTGTGCCTGGTCACGCTCGGACACCAGCCCCAGCCGCACCAGCAGGCCCAGCAGGCTGCCGCCGGCCTCTGCGTGCAGCGGCCGCGCACGTGCCAGATCGCCTTCCTTCAGCCGGCCGCGCGCCAGCAGCGCATCCAGGATGCGGCCTTCAGCGTTGTCGGCAGCGGCGGTAGCAGCAAGCGCGTTCACATGACTCTCCTGTCAATCGGCTCGACTTTAACAGTTAAGCCATGATTTCCGCCGCCCCTCCACCACCTTTCGTAAAAAGACGAAGCCCGTCACACGGGATGACGGGCTTCGGCCATTCAATTACGACAGTTCCAGCTTACTGCGTGGCAAGGATGCTCACGCCGTTGTAGGCCGCTTCGCCGACTACCTTGATGTAGTAGGTACCGGCCACCGGCTTGTTCACCCGCACCGTCTCGGACGTGCCCGGACGGGTCGACTTGGCGTCGTTGTCGCTGGCGCTCGGTTCACGCCCCTGCGCGATGTAGACCGAGACATTGCCGGTGCCACCGTAGGTGATCACGCTGAGCTGCTTGCCGGCGACGGCTTCGAAGCTGTACAGGCGGCTGCTGGCGGCGGCACCGTTCAGGCCACCCACCGCGGCCTTGTTGGTCAGCGGCGTGGCCACCGGCCCGCAGTTCTCGGTGCACGGTTCTTCCAGTGCCTTGGCCAGCGCGGCCTTGGCATCGAGAATACCGGTACCGATCGGGGTCGCCGCCGGAATGGCGACCGGGAACGGACGTGCGGTTTCCTTCAACAGGGTACGCATCGCGGCCGGGGTCAACGGATCCTTGCCCTTGGCGATCAGCGCGCTCTGCACCAGTGCGGCAACGGCGGCCACATGCGGCGAGGCCATCGAGGTACCGCCCATGCCCATGTAGCCCGGCGTGCCCGATTCCGGCGTGGTGGCCGCATTGGAGCCGGTCTGCCAGATGTAGCCGCCCGGGTTGCCGTCCACACTGCCACCGCCACCCGGACCGGACAGGTCCACGCGGGTGCCGTAGTTGGAGTAGTAGGTGATGCCACCGGTGATGCGGGTGGCACCCACGGTCACCACGCCTTCGCAGCTGGCCGGCTGGTACTTGGACGCGTTGTCGGCTTCATTGCCGGCCGCCACCACCACGGTGGTACCGCGCGAGATCGCGCCGTTGATCGCGTCCTGGTAGGTGCTGGCGCAGGCGCCACCGCCACCCAGGCTCATGTTGATGATCTCGGCCGGATTGGTGTTGGCCGGAATGCCGGCCACCGTGCCACCCGATGCCCAGACCACCGCATCGGCGATGTCGGACAGGTAGCCACCGCACTTACCGAGCACGCGCACCGGCAGTACCTTGGCCTTGTAGGCGACACCGGCCATGCCGACGCCGTTGTTGGTCTGCTCGGCCACGGTGCCGGCGACGTGGGTGCCGTGCCAGGAACTGTCCTCGGCCAGCGAACCGTCATAGCACTCGTTGTCATTCTCGACCCAATCACCGTAGTCCTGTGCACCCGGCACGCGATCGTTGGTCGGGCGCCGCGAGGTCTCCGCGTCGCTGATGAAGTCATAACCCTCCAGCAGGTTGCCGACCAGGTCCGGATGCTGCGGCAGGATGCCGGTATCGATCACCGCCACCACGATGCCCTCACCCTGCGAGACATCCCATGCCGCCGGTGCGTTGATGCCGCCGACCGCATTATGCAGATGCCACTGGTTCTGCTGGTAGAAGGGATCGTTCGGCACCAGCGCCGGCTGTACGTTGCCGGCACGCAGTTCGGTGCGGCGCAGCTTCACGTCGGCTTCGGCGTACTGCACCGACGGGTCGGCCTTCAGCTCTTTCAGTACGCGCTGCAGTTCGGCCGGGGCCAGGCGGCCCTGCACACGGATGAGGTCCGCCCCGGTAGACAGCTTGCGGACGACCTGCGGGCCGAGCGTGCTGGCGCGGGATGTGCCGCCGGAGAGGCTGGCACGGGTCAGTGCGGACTGCACGGTGGACAGCTTCGCCGAGCGGTCAGTGGCGGCAGCAGCACCGGCCCGGTACTTGACGATGATGCGCTCGGTTCCCGGCTGGGCGGTGCTGGCCTGGCGCACCGGTTCACGGGTCGGCAGTCCAGCGGCGTGGACGGCACCGACAGCCGTCATCGACAGCACGGCGGCGGCAAGCACATTGATGCGAAGGTTCTGCTTCTTGATCACGTCGAATTCCTCTTCTGGGTCATGGATCGAACCAACACTGCGGCCATCATTCCTTGACGACTCCCGGCCGGCCCAGCCGGGATTGCCGTGACCTCCCCCCAGGCCCTCACTGCAGGTGCTGCGCCGGCGTGGGTGGCCGCCGGCGCGATGGAGTGGCTTACCAGCCGAAGCCGGCACCGACGCCAACCGAGCTGTCGTCGCTGCTGAAGGCACCACCGAAGGTCACCGTGGCGCGATCGCTGATCGCACGCTGGTAGCCCAGCGACAACGCCGACTCGCCGCCCTGGAAGCCAATGCCGACGCCGACCCGGTTTTGGGTGCGGATACCGGCGGCACTGGTGGCCATGTTGAGCATCGCCGCGCTCATCGCCCCCTGGCGGTCGATGCGGCGATCCATGTGGCGCAGGCGTCCGTCGATTTCGCCCTTGAACACATCGAAGCTGTCGGCGACGGCCTGGACGCGGCTGTCGGTGTAGCTGTTGGCCGTGGCCATGCCACGGTCGAGCTGGCCCTTGTTGACCGCATCGGTGGCCGTGGTACCGGCCGCCACGTTGGTGACCTGGCGCTCGTTGCCTTCACTGCCCACCGAGACCGTGTTGGCACGATCGGCAACCGAGCCCTGGCCCAGTGCCACCGCGTTCGCCGCGGTGGCATTGGCGCCCTGGCCGATGGCGGTGGACGAAGCACCGCTGGCGACCGCGCCCTCGCCCATGGCGACGGCATTGAAGCCCGTCGCGGGAGTGCCGACCGGAATCCCGGCACCTGCGGCGGCAGCGGTCGGCGTGCCCTGCACGCGCGCGGTGCTGGCCGGTGCCGCGTCGGCCGTTGCAGGTGCATCGGCGGCGCTGGCCAGCGGGCTGTCATCCAGCGGGGTACGCATTGCGCGCAGGCTGGCAGTCCCGGCACGCGTGCCACCGGCGGTGCGGCGGTCGATCTCGCTGACCTTGCGGTCCAGCGCGCCGAGCGCATCGCCGACGTTGCTGTAGGTGGCGCCCTGGATCACATAGTTCGGCGCCACGAACACACCCTGCATGCCAACGCTGGCACCACCGCCGAGGAAGCTGGCGGCATCACTTAGCGACTGGAACAGCTGCCCGCCGTTGATCGCCTGGCGGCTACCGGCGGCGATGCTGCCGGCACCGACGTTGTCGATGGTGGTGCCCTGGAAACCGGACAGGGTCAGTCGGTCACGGCTGGCGTCGTCGTAGCCGACCGCACTGGCCGCCGTGGTCTCGACCGTCGCGATGCGCGAGTCGAAGTCACCCACGCGGGTTTCCACTGCTCCCACCCGCTGGTTGGTGACGTTGAGCTGGGAGCCGGTGATCGCATCGGTGCTGCCGGCAGCGATGCGGCCGTCGGCGACGTTGACGATGCGCCGCGTGGCCGGACCATCGGTGCCATTGCCACCGCCGACCGACACCACGTTGGCATCGAGTGCACGCGAACCGGCACCCAGCGCCACCGAGTTCGCGCCCGATGCGCCGGCGCTGGTGCCAAGTGCCAAGGCACCGTTGCCGATGGCCATCGCATTGGCACCCAGGGCATTGCTGCGTGCGCCGCTGGCAGTGGCTGCCGAACCGATCGCGGCGGCATCGCTGCCGTTGGCACTGGCGGTACCTGCGCCGGTGGCCTTGACGTAGCGGGCCGTGCCATCGGCGGTCGCCGCGACCGCATCGAGCTGGCCACGATTGACCGCATCGGTGCGCTCGGTACCGGCAGCGACACGGGTGATCTGACGATCACTGCTCGCGCTGCCGACCGACACAGTGTTGGCACGGTCGGCGACCGAGCCCGCGCCCAACGCCACGCTGCCTGCGGCACTGGCGGTGGCACTCACACCTACCGCCGTGGCATTGGCGCCGGTTGCCTTGCTGCCGTAGCCGGCCGCGGTACCCAGGCGACCGCTGGCCTCGGCATAGCTGCCCAGCGCAGACGCACCATCGGCCGAGGCATTGGCGCGGAAACCACTGGCCTGCGACTGGGTGCCGCTGGCCGTGGCCTGCGCACCGCTGGCGGTACTGTAGGCACCCTTGGCCTGGGCACCGGCGCCGGTAGCACTGGCGCCGAGTTCGCTGGCGCTGGCGCCACTGCCCACGGCTACGCTGTCGACACCTCCGGCCTGCGCCGCGTTGCCGAGCGCCGCCGCATTGTTGCCGGTGGCCAGCGCATCGAAGCCCACGGCAGTGGCATTGGCGGCCATGGCATTGGCGCCGCTGCCCAGCGCGGTGGCGCCGTTGCCGATGGCATTGGCCGCATTGCCGGCTGCCAGTGCGTTGTCGCCGTCGACCAGTGCACCGGCTTCGCCATCGGCATTGCCGCTGGCCTGGAACTGCCGGCTGGTCTTGTCGGCGACGCTGGCGACCGCATCCAGCTGGCCCTTGTTCACCGCATCGGTGGCTTCAGTGCCCGCCGCGACGTGGGTCACCTGGCGCTCACCGCCGGCCTTGCCGACGGCTACGGTGTTGTCACGGTCAGCCTTGGAGCCAGCACCGAGCGCGACGCTGTTGCTGCCATTGGCGGTGGCGTTGGCCCCCAGCGCGGTGGCGCTGCTGCCTGCCGCCCACGAGTTCCAGCCAATCGCGGTCGCGTAGTCTTCGGTGGCCCATGCACCGGCGCCGAACGCCGCCGCACCGGTCCCACTGGCACGCGACGGGATCAGGCCGAAGAAGGTGCTGCCGCCGATGGCCACGCTCTCCTCGCCACTGGCCTCGCTGGACTGACCTACGGCAACGGCACCGGTACCGGCCGCCGCGGCACCGAAGCCGACTGCAGTGGTGTTGGCACCGCTGGCCGCCGAGCCATAGCCCAGGGCGGTGCCGAGGCGGCCGCTGGCTTCGGCGTAGCCACCCACTGCGGTGGTGCCATCAGCCGAAGCCGCGCTGCGGAAACCGCTGGCGAGCGCCTGCCCGCCGCTGGCATTGGCTTCTGTACCTGTGGCCGTGCTGTAGGCGCCGCTGGCCTGTGCACGCGCCCCCACCGCGCTTGCACCAACCTCGCTGGCGCCGGCACCGCTGCCCAGGGCCAGGCTGTCCTCGCCGGTGGCCTGTGCCGTGCTGCCCAGGGCAGCCGCGTTGCTGCCGGTGGCCAGCGCATCGATGCCCACGGCGGTGGCGTTGGCGGCCAGCGCATTGGCACCGCTGCCGAGCGCGGTGGCACCGTTGCCGATCGCGTTGGCCGCATCACCGGCCGCCAGCGCGTTGTCACCCTCCACCAACGCGCCGGTTTCACCGTCGGCGTTGCCACTGGCCTGGAACTGCCGGCGGGTCTTTTCCGCTGCCGCGGCGACGGCGTCGAGCTGGTTCTTGTTGACCGCATCATTGCCCTGCGTGCCATCGGCCACATTGGTGATCTGGCGGGTGTTGCCACCGCCGCCCACCGACACGGTGTTGTCGCGATCGGCGATCGAATCGGCACCCAGCGCCACGCTGTTGGCGCCGCGCGATTCGGCGGCATTGCCCAGCGCGGTGCTGTTGATGCCGCCCGACCAGGCACCACCACCCACCGCGGTGGAGTAGTTGCCCGAGGCCTCGGTGGCCAGCACGCCGAACAACGAACCACCCACGGCGACGCTGTTGGTGCCGGTCGCCAGGCTGCCCTGGCCGGTGGCGGTGCTGTAGGCGCCGGAGGCTTCCGAATCGCCACCCACCGCCACACTGTTGGAACCGGAGGCATTGGCGAAGTTGCCGAACGCGGTGGCATTGAAGGCCGAGGCCTGTGCATAGCCACCGATGGCAGTGCTGTAACCGCCGCTGGCTTCGGCACCGATACCGAAGGCCGCCGACGCCGTACCACTGGCCACGCTCTCGCTGCCGACAGCGGTGGCCGCGTCGCCGCTGGCATTGCTGAAGTAGCCCACGGCCACGGCTTCTTCGCCGGACGCTTCGGACAGCACGCCATTGGCAGTGCTACCGGCGCCGCTGGCGATGCTGGCCGCACCGAACGCCGCGCTCTGCTCGCCGCTGGCTTCGCTTTCCGCACCCTGCGCGGTGGCGTACTCGCCCGTGGCCTGTGCGTTGGCACCGACAGCGCTGGCGTTGGCCGCGGTTGCAAGTGCATTGAAACCCAGCGCCTGTGCGTTGCTGGCCAGCGCGTTGGCGCCGCTGCCCAGTGCGGTGGCGCCATTGCCGATGGCGTTGGCGGCATCACCGGCCGCCAGTGCGTTGTCACCCTCCACCAGTGCACCGGCTACGTCGTCGCCGTTGCCGCTGGCCTGGAAGAAGCGGCTGGTGGTGGTGGCGGTGGTCGCAACCGCATCCAGCTGTGCCTTGTTCACTGCGTCGGTGGCCTGGGTGCCCGCGGCGACGTTGGTGACCTGGCGTTCGTTGCCGCTGCTACCCACCGATACCGTACGTGCACGACTGGCAACCGAACCGGCACCGAGCGCGACAGCGTTGCTGGCGCTGGCGTTACTGCCGGAGCCAAGCGCGATCGCGCTTTCACCACCGGCCACTGTATTGGTGCCGATGGCGATGCTGTTGATGCTGTTGCCCAGCGCCTGGAATCCCAGTGCCACGCTGTTGTCGCCATAGCCGAAGGCACCGCGGCCGACCGCCGTAGAACTGGCGCCGTTGGCCCAGCTGTTGTAACCGATGGACGTGGCGCCGCTGCCACTGGCCCACGCCGCATTACCGAACGCCGAGGCATTGGTGGCGGTGGCCCATGCACCCGAACCGAATGCTGCTGCACCACTGGCAGTGGCCCAGCTGTAGCCGCCTACTGCGGTGCTGTCATCGCTGCTGGCGAAGGCGCTGTCGCCGACCGCGACCGCATAGCTGCCGGTGGCGCGCGACTTGCCGCCGGCGGCGAAGCTGTTGTCACCACTGGCCTTGGCCGCGTTGCCGAAGGCGCTGCTGGCAGCCCCGGTGGCCTGCGCGCCACTGCCCACCGCAGTGGCATCGGCGACGGCAGTGGTGCCCACCTGCTGTGCCGTGCCATCGGCACCGATGATCGGCTGGTTGAACTCGTCGTAGGCCTGGCCGAGGCCACCGATGGCGACACCGCCATTGCCGGTGGCTGCGCTGTTGCGGCCCACGGCCACGCTGTCATCGCCGATGGCCGACGCAGCCGCGCCATGGGCTACTGCGCCGGCGCCGATCGCATTGCTCGACGAACCGGCGGCGACGGCGCCCTCGCCCTCGGCCAGCGCGCCGGCATCGCTGTCGGCTTCCGGCTGTGCCTGGAAGAAGCGCGCGGTGCTGTCGGCGGTGCTGGCCACGGCATCGAGCTGCGCCTTGTTCACGGCATCGGTGGCTTCGCTGCCCGCAGCAACGCTGGTGATCTGCCGCTCGTTGCCTGCACTGCCAACGGCCACGCTGTTGGCACGCACTGCTTCGGAGTTCGCGCCAAGCGCGACGCTGTTGGTGCCGCGTGCGGTGGCGTAGTAACCCACTGCAGTGCTCTGCGCACCGCTGGCCCAGGTCTGCGCGCCCAGCGCACTGGCGTTCTCACCCGGTGCATAGGCGAAGTAGCCAACAGCGGTGGCTTCAGCACCGGAGGCTTCGCTCAGGCTGCCGTTGGCCACCGCACGATCGCCACTGGCGATGGCGCCGGCACCGACGGCGGTCGCGGCTTCGCCGCTGGCCTGGGTCTGCACGAAGAAGCCCAGGCCGGGAATCAGGTCGGCCGGGCCACCGATGGCGACGCTGCTGGTGCCGGTCGCATTGCTCTGGGTACCCAGTGCGGTGGAATAGTCGCCGATGGCATTGGCCACCGCACCGAACGCGGATGCCTGCGCGCCGGCCGCATAGGCACCCACACCGTAGGACGACGCCGCAAATCCGCTGGCTTCGGCACTGGCGCCAACCGCGGTGCCACCGACGCCTGCGCTGGTCGCGCCGGTTTCCACCGGTACGCCGCCACTGGTGATCAGCGGGTTGCCGTCGGCATCCACCGCAGCACCACCCACGGCAACGCTGCCTGGACCGTTGGCCTGCGCGTTGTTGCCGAACGCGGCACTGTTCTGGCCCGAGGCCAGTGCGTTGTTGCCCACGGCGGTCGCGTTCTGCGCGACCGCCGTTGCCCCGGCACCGACGGCCGTGGTGCCGTTGCCGAGGGCATTGGCGGCCTCGCCGGCCGCCAGTGCATCGTCACCTTCGGCCAGTGCACCGGCATCGCTGTTGCTGCTGCCGGTGGCCTGGAAGCGCTTGGCGGTGGCATCGGCCACGGCGGCCACGTCCTTCAACTGGCCGACATTGACCGCATCGTTGTCTTCGGTGCCTGCGGCAACGCTGGTGATCTGCCGGGTCAGGCCGTATTCGGCGGCACCGACTGACACGGTATCGACGCGGTCGGCCAGCGAACCCGCGCCCAGCGCCACGCTGCCGGTGGCAACCGCAGCGGAATTCGAACCCAGCGCGGTGCTGTATTCACCGACAGCAGTGCTGAACGCACCGACTGCGATCGACGCTTCGTTGGCGGCGGTGGCGCCGCGGCCCAATGCGGTGCTGCCCGGGCCCATCGCCACGGCACCGCCGCCGACAGCGGTCGCGCCATCGGCGGTGGCTTCGGACAAGGCACCCAGTGCGGTGGCCGCGCCATTCTCGCTTGCGGCATAGGCACTGGCGCCGACGGCGGTGTCACCAAGACCGAACGCGGCAGCACTCTGCCCGACCACCACGCTGGCGTCACCGATTGCCAATGCGCCCTGGCCGAACGCGCTTGCGCCCAGGCCCGCGGCAATGGCCTGGGTACCGATGGCGGTGGTGGCGTTGGCCAGCGACTGTGCACCCGCACCCGCCGCAACCGCGCCCTGTCCGTCGATCTTCGCCGCGTCGCTGTCATCACCTGCGCCGTCGGCCTTGAAATAGCGGTTTCCATCTGCGGCGACATCGGCCAGCGCGGCCTGCGTGGCGCGCGCCTGCGCATCCAGCTGTGACTTGTTTACCGCATCGGTGGCCTGGGTGCCTGCGGCAACATTGGTGATCTGGCGTTCCTTGCCGGTATCACCCACGGACACCGTGTTGGCCCGTGTGGCCTTGGAGCCGGCGCCCAGCGCTACGCTGTTGGCGGCAGTGGCGCTGCTGTTGCTGCCGATCGCCACCGCGTTGCTGCCCTTGGCGCTGGCCGAGCCTTCGATCAGGCACTTTTCGAGCAGCTTGCCGCTGAATGCCACGCAGGTGGCGCTGCCGCCGATCTGCACCGACTGTGCTGCGGCGGTGCCGCTCATGCCCAACCCCAATACCAGGCCCAGTGCCACCGCCAGCAGTGCGGGCGTGGCCTGCGTCGCATCGCGGCGCTGGTCGACGACCCCACCACGGCTGCTGTCGGAGGAAGCCAGTTCCGAGGCCACCACCAACTGACCCAATGCTTTGTTCCAGACCTTGCGATAAATCCGATTCATCGGTACGGCTCCTGATTGGACTGGTTTTGGGCAAAGCAACGCCACCGCTGGGCTTTCCGGCCCAACGTCCCCTGGGGGCGTTTATTCGCGTGATTTACTGCGGGGTATTGCCGAACGGCGCGCAGCGACAGAAAACCGAGCGCGTGCGCCAACCGGTTACTGCGAAATGAATGATTCTGAAACGGGGTTCAAGTGTTAACGGCAACTTTCCAAATCGTCAAGACTTTGACACGACAAATCCTATTGCCGTGAAGCAGTTCACCCTTTCACCTGTTTATGAAAGTGTTTTGTTAGGCAAGCGTGACGAAGTTCCGCCGCATGAAAATCGATGTAACTAGCGGTCGGGACAGGAGTTTCACGCGCGCATAGAAAAACCCGCCGATCAACGGCGGGTTTTTCCGTACGCAGCGGCATTGCGGCCTGCGCAGAACGCTGCGATCAGCCGCACCATACCCGCGCGTTGCGGAACATGCGCATCCACGGCGAGTCACCCTGCCACTCGGCCGGCGCCCAGCTCATGTTGAGCGCGCGCGGCGTGCGTTCCGGGTGCGGCATCATGATGGTGACGCGGCCGTCGCTGCTGGTCAGGCCGGTGATGCCGTCCGGCGAACCGTTCGGGTTCAGCGGGTACTGGCTGGCCACGTTGCCGTTGCCATCGATGTAGCGCAGCGAAACGCGAGCGGCTGCCTGGTCGACGGCATTGTCGAACACGGCCTGGCCTTCACCATGCGCCACCGCCACCTGCAGGCGCGAACCAGCCATGCCACGCAGCAGGATCGACGGCGACTCCACCACTTCCAGCAGCGCGGTACGGGCTTCGAACTGCTCACTGGCGTTGCGGCGGAACTGCGGCCAGTGCTCGGCGCCCGGAATGATGCCCTTGAGCTGGCTCATCATCTGGCAACCATTGCACACGCCCAGCGCGAAGCTGTCCTCGCGCGCGAAGAACGCGGCAAAGGCATCACGCAGCGCACTGCGCTCCAGGATCGAGGTGGCCCAGCCGCGGCCGGCACCCAGCACGTCGCCGTAGCTGAAGCCACCGCAGGCGACCAGGCCGGTGAAGTCCTGCAATGCCACGCGGCCTTCGATCAGGTCGCTCATATGCACGTCGAAGGCGCGGAAGCCGGCACGTTCGAAGGCGTTGGCCATTTCGATCTGGCCGTTGACGCCCTGCTCGCGCAGTACCGCCACGCGCGGACGCGCGCCGGTGCTGATGAACGGGGCGGCCACATCTTCATTGAGGTCGAAGCTGAGCTTGGGCTTCAGGCCCGGCGCAGTGAAGGCACGGGCGATCTCGCGCTCGGCATCGGCATTGGCCGGGTTGTCGCGGCGCTTCTGCATCGCGTGGGTGACCGACCACCAGGCGTCGAACAGCGCTTCCCAGCGCCATTCGGCCAGGTTCTCGCCGGCTAGCGACACGCGCACCACCGGTGCGGTGGTCGGCTTGGCGATGCGCTGTGCACACTCGATCAGTGCATGGCGCTCGACCAGGTCGGCAAAGGCGGCGCGGTCTTCGCGGGCGATCTGCACCACCGCGCCCAGCTCTTCATTGAACAGGCTGCGGAACGGATCGTCGCCCCAGGCATCGAGGGTGATGTCCAGGCCCAGCCGCGAGGTGAAGGCCATTTCGCACAGCGCGGCGAAGGCGCCGCCGTCGCTGCGGTCGTGGTAAGCCAGCAGCAGGCCGGCCTGGCGCGCATCGCGGATCAGCTCGAAGAAGCCACGCAGGCGCTGCGGGTCGTCCAGGTCCGGTACGGCGCCGGCGAAGGCCGGCAGGTCGCCGTGGTCGGCATGCACCTGCGCCAGGATCGAACCGCCCAGGCGCTGCTTGCCGGCGCCGAGGCCGATCAACCACAGCTCGCTGTCCACATCACGGTCGAGCAGCGGGGTCAGCTGCTGGCGCACGTCGGCCACCGGCGCGAACGCCGAGATCACCAGCGACACCGGCGACACGCTCTTGTGCGCTTCGCCCTGGTCGTGCCACTGCGCCTGCATCGACAGCGAGTCCTTGCCGACCGGGATGCTGATGTCCAGCTGCGGGCACAGTTCCATGCCCACCGCCTTCACCGCGTCGTACAGCAGCGCGTCTTCGCCGGGGTGGCCGGCCGCGGCCATCCAGTTCGCCGACAGCTTGATCTCATCCAGCGCATCGACCGGGGCCGCGCACAGGTTGGTCAGCGCTTCGCCCACCGCCATGCGTGCCGAAGCAGCCGCATCGAGCAGGGCCAGCGGGGTACGCTCGCCGATCGACATCGCTTCGCCGGCCACGCCGTCGAAGTCGGCCAGGGTGATCGCCACGTCGGCCACCGGCAGCTGCCACGGGCCGACCATTTGTTCGCGCGCGGTCAGGCCACCGACGCTGCGGTCACCGATGGTGACCAGGAAGTTCTTCGAAGCGACCGTCGGGTGCGCGAGCACGCGCAGGCCGGCGTCCTGCAGGTCCAGGCCGCCGGTCTTCAGCGCCGGCCAGCGCGGTGCCGGCGGGTGCGCGGTGTCGCGGTGCATCTTCGGCGGCTTGCCGAACAGCACGTCCATCGGCAGGTCGATCGGCGCATCGGCCGGGGTGTGGCCCGGCACGGCGCCGTAGGCGACCACCAGGTGCTCTTCAGCGGTGGCCACGCCAACGGCAGCGAACGGGCAGCGCTCGCGCGCGCACAGCGCGGCGAACTCGGCCAGGCGCTCCTGGGCCACGCCGAGCACGTAGCGTTCCTGCGATTCGTTGCACCACAGCTGCATCGGCGACAGCGACGGGTCATCGGTGGGCACCTTGCCCAGGTCGATGACACCACCGACGTTCGAGTCGTGCAGCAGTTCGGGGATGGCATTGGACAGGCCACCTGCACCGACGTCATGGAAGAACTTGATCGGGTTGTTGGCACCCATTGCCACGCAGCGGTCGATGACCTCCTGGCAGCGACGCTCCATTTCCGGGTTGTCGCGCTGCACGCTGGCGAAGTCCAGGTCCTCGGCGCTTTCACCGGAGGCCACCGAACTGGCGGCGCCGCCGCCCAGGCCGATCAGCATCGCCGGGCCACCGAGCACGATGACCGCATCACCGGCCTGCAGCGGGATCTTGTCAACCTGTACGCGATCGATCGCGCCGAGGCCACCGGCCAGCATGATCGGCTTGTCGTAGGCGCGGACCAGATCGGCGCCTTCCGGCAGCTCGAAGCTGCGGAAGTAGCCGAGCAGGTTCGGGCGGCCGAATTCGTTGTTGAACGCAGCGCCGCCCAGCGGGCCGTCAGTCATGATTTCCAGCGCCGGCGCCATGCGCGGGTTCAGCGCGCGCGGTGCTTCCCACGGCTGCGGCAGCTCCGGGATGCGCAGGTGCGAGACCGAGAAACCGGACAGGCCTGCCTTCGGCTTGCCGCCGCGGCCGGTCGCGCCTTCGTCGCGGATCTCGCCACCGTTGCCGGTCGATGCGCCCGGGAACGGTGCGATCGCGGTCGGGTGGTTGTGCGTTTCCACCTTGATCTGGAACGCGCTGGGCACCTGTGCTTCGCGGCGGTATTCGCCACTGGCCGGGTCCGGGCGGTAACGCGAGGCCGGATGGCCTTCAATCACCGCCGCATTGTCGCTGTACGCGCTGAGCGTGTGCTGCGGGGTCTGCTGGTGGGTGTTCTTGATCATCCGGAACAGCGAGCGGTCCTGCTCCTGACCGTCGATGGTCCAGCTGGCGTTGAAGATCTTGTGCCGGCAGTGCTCGGAATTGGCCTGCGCGAACATCATCAGTTCGACGTCGGACGGCGCGCGGCCCAGCGCGGTGAAGCGTTCGCGCAGGTAGTCGATCTCGTCCTGGGCCATGGCCAGGCCGAGGCGCTGGTTGGCGGCCTCCAGCTGGTCCACCGGCACGCGTTCCAGTTCGCCACGGGCCGGCGCCGAGAACAGCGCCTGGCCCTGCTCCACGGTCTCCAGCACCGACTGCGTCATCGGGTCGTGCAGTGCCTTGACCAGCGCCTGCTGGGCGGCGGCATCGGCCGGCCAGCCCTGCACGTCGATGCGCAGGCCGCGCTCGACCCGGCTCACCGGCTGCCCGGCACCACGGACCAGCTCGGTGGCCTTGCTCGACCACGGCGACAACGTGCCCAGGCGCGGCACCACGATGCGGCTGACCGCGCCTTCGGCCAGGGCCTCGGCCTGCGGCGCAGCTTCGAGGATGCGGCACAACGTGGTCAGGTCGGGGGCGGCGCTGCCTTCGGGCTGCACGAAGTAGACGTGCCAGGCACCGCTGATGCGCAGGGAGGGAGCGATGGACTGCAGGCGGGATTCAAGACGTTCGCGGCGGAACGGCGACAGGGCGGGCGCGCCCTCGAGGACCATCATGTCCGGGGAACCGTAGTTGGGAAACGGGCCCGACATTGTACCGGAAGCGGGGGAAGGGCTTTGGCCGGGCGGCGCCCGGCACCCGCCGAAGCTGGGGCAACGGCAACGGCCAGAGCAAAAGCTGGCTTCCCGTGGGATGGCGGGGTGGGTCCGGTGGCGGGGGACGCCCGCCCGGCCAAACCCTTGAATTCGCGTGCCGACCAACCACGAGGGGCTCCGCCGATGGCCGCCGGCCGCGCGCAGCGCCGCTCTCCGCCCGATTCCCGGAACCATGCGCTTGCTCACGGATTGACCACACGATTGATGACAACGTTGTCCCTACCTGGCGCCGGACTCTCTCCCCGGCCTCCCAGGTACCTCCGTCCGGCCCCTCCGTCGCCTTCCCGGGCGATGCCCGGACCTGCGTCACGCGCGGCGCCATCGGGGCCCGCGCGCCCTTTGATCGGAGACTTACCCATGTACGACCCGATTGTGCGCAGTGCCGAACGTGCGACCCGAAGCTGTCGTCCCCACCGCCTGGCCTGGCTGCTTGCCCTGGCCGCCGGTGCCGCCGCCCTGCCCGGCCTGGCGCAGGCCGCCAGCTGTGCCGGGGTGGCCCAATGGGACCAGGCCAGGATCTACCGGGCCGGCGATACCCTGCAGAAAGGAGGCGTCCTCTATCGGGCGAACCAGGACATCTGGAACGCGCCGCCGGACCATCCGGCCGGTGCGCCCTACTACACCAACCTCGGCGCCTGCGATGGCAGCGGCGCCAACCAGCCGCCGGTGGTCAGCCTGACCTCGCCGGCCAACGGCGCCACCTTCAGTGCCGGCAGCACGGTCAACGTGACTGCCAACGCCAGTGATCCGGACGGCAGCGTCGCCAAGGTCGAGTTCTTCCGCGATGGCAGCACGCTGGGCGTGGCCACCAGTGCGCCGTACGCGGCCAGCTGGGCCAATGCCAGCGCCGGCAGCCACACCCTGCGCGCGGTGGCCACTGACAACAACAACGCCACCAGCAGCACCGCGACCATCACCATCACCGTCAACGCCGCCGGTGGCGATACCACCGCACCGAGCGTGCCGGGCGGGCTGGCGGTCGGTACGCGCACCGCCAACAGCATCGCACTCAGCTGGAACCCGTCCACCGACAACACCGGCGGCAGCGGCGTGGCCGGCTACGACGTGTACCGCAACGGCAGCCTGGTCGGTTCACCGTCCAGTGCCAGCTATGTCGACGGCGGGCTGACTGCCTCCACCACCTACCGCTACCGCGTGCGCGCCCGCGACAACGCCGGCAATGCGTCGGCACAGGGCACCGAGATCAGCGCCACCACGCTGGCCGGTGACGGTGGCACCACCGGCAAGCGGGTCATCGGCTACTTCACCCAGTGGGGCATCTACGGCCGCAACTACCGGGTCAAGAACATCGACAGCAGCGGCTCGGCCGCACGCCTGACCCACATCAACTACGCGTTCGGCAACGTGCGCAACAACCGCTGCGAAGTGGGTATCACCCAGCCGTCGGATCCGAACAGCGGTGCCGGTGGCGACGCCTTCGCCGACTACACCAAGGCCTTCAGTGCCGCCGAGAGTGTCAGCGGCAGCGCCGATACCTGGGACCAGCCGCTGCGCGGCAACTGGAACCAGCTCAAGCAGCTCAAGGCCAAGTACCCGGGCATGAAGGTGCTGATCTCGCTCGGTGGCTGGACCTGGTCGCGCGGCTTCTCCAGCGCGGCGCGCCCGGAAAACCGCCAGGCCTTTGTCGCCTCGTGCATCGACGCCTACATCAAGGGCAACCTGCCGGTGACCGACGGTGCCGGTGGCGCCGGTGCCGCGCTGGGCGTGTTCGACGGCATCGACATCGACTGGGAATACCCGGTGGCCTGCGGCATCGAATGCGGCAGGCCGGAAGACAACGCCAACTTCACCGCACTGATGGCCGAGTTCCGCCGCCAGCTCGATGCGGTGCGTCCGGGCCTGTTGCTGACGGTGGCGGTGGGCGCCGGCATCGACAAGATCCGCGTCACCGATCCGGCCGCGTACCACCCGTACCTGGACTACATCAACGTGATGACCTACGACTTCCACGGTGCGTGGGATGCGAAGACCAATCACCAGTCGGCGCTGTTTGATTCGCCGAATGATCCGTCCACCGGCGACCAGAAGCTGTACAACAGCAACGACGCCATCGAGGCCTTCATCAGCCGAGGCGTTCCCGCCGCCAAGCTCAACCTGGGCATCGGCTACTACGGGCGCGGCTGGACCGGTGTGGTCAACGCCAACAACGGCCTGTACCAGACCGCCACCGGCGCCGCGCCGGGTACCTACGAGGCCGGCATTGAAGACTGGAAGGTGCTGAAGAACCTGGCGTGGCCGGGCTACACCGACAACACCGCCGGTGCCACCTGGATCTACAACGGCAGCACGCTGTGGAGCTTCGATACCCCGGCCAACATCACCCGCAAGATGGGCTACGTGAAGACCCAGGGCCTGGGCGGCGCGTTCGTCTGGGAGTTCAGTGGTGACGATGCACAGGGCACGCTGACCAAGGCGGTCAGTGATGGCCTGAAGTAAGAAAAAAGCCGGGGGTGCTGCGCGCCCCCGGCTTCCTACCTGTAGAGCCGAGCCCATGCTCGGCTGCGGAAACATCAGCCGAGCATGGGCTCGGCTCTACAGAAACAAGGTCGGCGGCGATCAGCGCTTGGCCGACAGCTTTTCCAGCGCCGCGCGCAGCTGCGCCGGCGGCAGGTAACCGCCCAGCTGGGTACCGTCCGGCGCGAAGATCGCCGGCGTCCCGTTCACGCCCAGCTGCTGGCCCAGTGCGTACTGCATCGCCACCGGGTTGGTGCAGTTCTTGGCCGGCACATTGCCACCGCGCTTGGCATTGGTCAGCGCCTGGCGGCGATCCGCTGCACACCAGACCGAGATCATGTCGGTGTAGTCCTTGCTGCCCAGCCCCATGCGCGGGAACGCCAGGTACTCGACGGTGATGCCGTTGCGGTTGAGCTCGGCGATGTCTTGGTGCAGCTTGCGGCAGTAGCCACACTCGATGTCGGTGAACACGCTGATGGTGTACTTGGCATTCGGCGCGGCGAACACGATGCGGTCGCCATGGTTGGCCTTGGCCAGCAGATCGCGGCGGTAGCCGAGCAGGCCTTCGCTGTTGGCCGGGCCCTTGGCGCGGGTGTCGTAGGGCTGCGACTGGAACAGGTAGCGGCCATCATCGGACACGTACAGCAGCTGGCCGGACACGACGACCTCACGGAAGCCGGGGAACGGTGCAGCACCGATGTAGTCCACCTGGAAACCGGGGTTCAGCGCGGTCAGCGCGGCGCGCACGGCCTGATCGGCCGACGCGTTGGCGGCCGGGCTGGCCTTGGCCGCAGCGGTGGCGGGTGCCTTGGCAGCTGGCGGGGCCGGCTGGGCGCAGGCGGTCAGGCTGAGCGCACCGAACACGGCGGCGATGGCAAATCGGAGCATGGAGCGGTCCGCGGCAGAAGAAGACCCCGGATTCTGACACAGCTGCCGCGACCGGGCCGCGACACCGCCCGACGCTTGAGGCCGGGGTTCAGGCCTGCGCTCAGCCGCGCGGATGGTGGCGTGCGTGCAGCTTCTGCAGGTGTTCGCGGGCCACCAGGGTGTAGATCTGGGTGGTCGACAGCGAGCTGTGGCCGAGCAGCATCTGCAGCGCGCGCAGGTCGGCACCGCGGTTGAGCAGATGCGTGGCAAAGCTGTGCCGCAGGCCATGCGGGCTGATCCGCGCCGGATCGATGCCGGCCACCTGGGCGTGGCGCTTGACCAGATGCCAGAACGCCTGGCGGGTCAGCGCATGCAGCGTCGGCTCGACGAACAACGGTGTCTGCCCGTCTGCCAACGCGTGCACCTTGCCCTTGCCGACCAGCAGCGGGCGCGACTGCTGCAGGTAACGCTCCAGCCAGTGCTGCGACTCCTCACCCAGCGGCACCAGCCGTTCCTTGCTGCCCTTGCCGGTCACCCGCAGCACGCCCTGGCGCAGGTTGACCGCGGTGGCGGGCAGCAGCACCAGCTCGCTCACGCGCAGGCCGGCGGCATACATCAGCTCCAGCATGGCCCGATCGCGCAGGCCCAGCGGGCTGTCGACATCCGGTGCTGCCAACAGCGCGTCGATCTGGCTCTCGGCCAGCGCCTTGGGCAGCAATCGTGGCAGCTTGGGCGGATCCAGCAGCGCGCTGGGATCCTCGCTGCGTTCGCCGCGGCGCACGCCATCGGCGAAGAACGCCCGCAGCGCCGACAGCAACCGCGCATTGCTGCGCGGTGACCAGCCGTGGCGGGTACGCCAAGCCAGATAGTCGAACAGGCCGGGACGCTCGATGCCGGCCAGGCCACCATCGCGCCCGTCCATCCAGCGTGCCAGCCCTTCCAGGTCGCGCCGGTAGCTGTCGAGGGTGGCGCGGGCCAGGCCGTTCTCGGCCCAGATCGCATCGAGGAAGCGCTGGATGCGCACGCTGTCATCGGCGCGCAGCTCGGGCAGTTGCTGCACCAGCTGGCGGCGTTCGGCGGGGGTGGAAACAGAGGCCATGCGTGCAGGATACGAGGGCCACTGCGGATGCGGCCAGCATTGCGTATGCTCGGCGCATGTCCCGCCCCGTCATTGATACGGCCCCTGCGGCCGCTACAGAGCTGCCCCGCCCGCGCGCATTGCTGCTGTGGCGCGCGCTGGCGATGGTCTACGACGCGCTGCCGGTGCTGGCGCTGTGGATGCTGGCCGGCACCCTGTTCACCCTTGCCTACACCTTCAGCGGCCATGCCCAGCGCGAGAACATCGCGCCGTTCAGTGCTTGGCAGTGGCTGCTGTGGGCGGTGTGCTGGGCGATCACGGGGTGGTACGCGACGGCAAGCTGGCGCCGCGGCGGGCAGACGCTGGGCATGCGGCCGTGGCGGCTGAAACTGCACGCCAGCGATGGCGCGCCGCTGCGGCGCAGCCAGCTGTGGCTGCGCTTCGCCGTGGGCACGCTGTCCCTGCTGCTGGGTGGACTGGGATTCTGGTGGGCGTGGGTCGATCGCGAACGCCTGACCTGGCACGACCGCGCCAGCGGTACCCGCCTGGTGCGGATGCCGAAACGGTAAGGCGCTGTCTGTAGAGCCGAGCCCGTGCTCGGCTGCTTTCCGCACTGTACGTGACAGCCGAGCACAGGCTCGGCTCTACAACAATCAGAATCAGCCCGACTTGCGCCGGAACAGCAGTCCTGACACCGCCAGCATCACGATCGGCGGCAGCGCATAGGCAATGCGGTAATCGAACTTCAACGCGCCGGCCATGCGCCCGAAGAACAGCTGCAGCAGCCAGAAGCCCAGCGCGAACAGGATGCCCAGGAACAGGCGCTTGCCCATGCCGCCGCTGCGCAGCGAACCGAACGCGAACGGCACCGCCGCCAGGCATAGCGCCAGCACATTCACCGGGTAGAACCAGCGGCTCCAGTACACATCCTCGAAGTCGCGCGCATCCAGCCCGTTGCGCTGGCGATAGGCGATGCTGGTGCTCAGTTCGGCCACGCTGAGGTTGCGCGGCTTGGCGATGCCGGTGGCCAGCGCCGCCGGATCCAGCGAAGAATTCCACGCTTCGCGCGCCACTTCCTCACGCGTGGCCGAGCGTTCACCAAAGGTGTCCCGGCGCACGCCCGTCAATACCCAGCCATCCTTGTCATGCTCGACGGTGGCAGCATGGGTCAGCGAGGCGATCCGGCCGTCTTCAGCGATGTGATACAGGCGCACGTCGCGCAGAATCAGGCGCGTGCCCTTGTCGCCAACCAGCTGCTCCTCGCCACTCTGCGCATTGAGGAAGGTATCGCCCTCGCGTGCCCACAGGCCCGAATAACGGCTGGTGGCGATATCCCGCCCCCACTTGGCACTGGACTTCAACGCATCGGCACGGTCCTGGCCCCAGGGGCCCAGGGTCTCGGCGCTGAGCACCATCACCGCGGTCAGCAGCGACAGCGCGATCGCCACTGAAACGCTCAGGCGCTTGCGCGACAGCCCCAGTGCACGCAGCGCGGTCAGCTCCGAGGTCGCCGCCAGCTGGCCCAGGCCCATCAGTGCGCCGATCACCGCGGCAGTGGGGAACATGGTGTAGGCGCGGCGTGGCACCGTATACAGCACCCAGGCGGCGGCATGGCCCAGGGTGTAGCCGTTCTTGCCGATGTCCTTGAACTCGCCGGAGAACGCCATCACCACGTCCAGGCCGACCAGTACGGCCCAGGTCAGCAACACGGTGGTGAACACCGACCGGCCCAGGTACAGGTCGAAACGCATCGGGCGCAGCCTCATGCGCGGGCTCCCTTCGGGCGGCCCAGGCGGCCATCACGTGCATACATCCAGATGGCCAGCGCCAGCAGCGGCAGGGTCAACCACCACAGGCCGAGCGCAGGGGGGATCTTGCCGTTGGCGATCCAGCCGCTGCCGATGAACATCAGGTTGGTGCCGACCATGTAGGCCATCAGCGCCAGCATCATGCGGCCGTAGCGCTGCTGGCGCGGCGAGCTGCGGCCCAGCGGCACGGTCAGCAGGGCGAACGCCAGCGCGATCAGCGGCGGGGCCAGGCGGCGGTGCAGCTGCGCCTGCGCCTGCGGACGCTCATCGCCGATCAGCTGCAGGGTCGGCATCAGTTCCGGGTCATCCTCGGTGCGGGTCTGCGCGCCATCGGGCAGGGCCACGTCATTGCGGGCGAAGGTCGCCAGGCGGTAGTCCAGCGCACCGGCCACCGGCCCTTCCACCTGGTGGCCGTCATCCAGCTCCAGGAAGCGCTGGCGGGTACCCTCGAAGAACATGCGACCGCCATTGGCTGACACCACCTCCAGGCGGTCATCCTTCTGGCGCTGCAGAAACACGTTGCCCAGCTGGGTGCCATCGGGCGAGATCGAGGACAGGTAGACCACGCCGCCATTGGGCAGCGGGGTGAACCGCCCCGGTTCCAGCCCGGCCATCAGCACGCTGCGGTTGGCCTCGATAATCATCTGCTCGGCCACCCGGCCGGCCCAGGGGCCCAGCCACAGCGAGCAGGTGCCGACCAGCACCACCACCGGCACCACCAGCATCAACAGCGGCCGCAGCAGGCGCTTGGGGCCCACGCCAATGGCGGTGATGACCGCCATTTCCGAATCGCGGTACAGGCGGGCGATGGCCAGCAGCAGGCCCAGCATCAGTGCCAGCGGCAGGATCAGCGGCAGGTAGGCGATGAACTGCAGGCCCAGCTGCGAGAACAGCAGCTTGGCCGGCAGCCGCCCGTCGGCGATGTTGCCGAGGATGTCCACCAGCACGCCGCCCACGCTGACCACCAGCAGGACGATCAGGGTAGCCAGGAAACTCTGGACGAAATCGCCCAGCAGGTATCGGTCGAGCTTCAGCATGGGGCGGTGGTTTAAACTCTGGGGTTCGTTCGCGGTGCCGCCCAGTCTACTGTCTGGGCGTAAACGGCCTGCGATTGTACGGACTCGCCAATGGAATCTGCTCAATGGCCCTCGAATTCACCCTGAACCACGTTGCTCCGGCCGCCGCCGCCGTTGATTGCCTGGTGGTCGGCGCCTATGCCGACCATACCCTGACCCCGGCCGCACAGGCCCTGGACGCCGCCAGCGGTGGCCGCCTGGCCGCCCTGGCCCAGCGCGGCGACCTGTCCGGCAAGACCGGCGCCACCACCCTGCTGCATGACCTGCCGGGCGTGACCGCCCCGCGCGTGCTGGTGGTCGGCCTGGGCGAAGTCGCCCGTTTCGGCGTGCCGCAGTACCTGAAGGCCGTCGGCGACGCCGTGCGCGCGCTGAAGGCCGGTGCTGCCCGCAGCGCACTGTTCACCCTGTCCGAAGTGGCCATCAAGGACCGCGACGCGGCCTGGGCGATCCGCCAGGCGGTGATCGCCGCCGATCACGCCGCCTACCGCTACACCGCCACCCTGGGCAAGAAGAAGGCCGACGACGCCGGCCTGGCCCAGCTGGCCATCGCCGGCGACGACGCGCAGGCCCTGGCCCAGGGCCAGGCCATCGCCGCCGGTGTCGAGTTCGCCCGCGAGCTGGGCAACCTGCCGCCGAACTACTGCACCCCGGCCTACCTGGCCGAGGTGGGCGTGAAGTTTGCCGGCGAGCATGACGGTGCCGAAGCCGAGATCCTCGACGAGCACCAGATGGAAGCGCTGGGCATGGGTTCGCTGCTGGCCGTGGCCCGTGGTTCGGCCAACCGCCCGCGCCTGGTGGTGCTGAAGTGGACCGGTGCTGGCGACGCCAAGCCCTATGTACTGGTCGGCAAGGGCATCACCTTCGATACCGGTGGCGTCAACCTGAAGACCCAGGGCGGCATCGAAGAAATGAAGTACGACATGTGCGGTGGCGCCAACGTCATCGGCACCTTCGTCGCTGCGGTCAAGGCCAAGCTGCCGCTGAACCTGGTGGTGGTGGTGCCGGCCGTTGAAAACGCCATCGACGGCAACGCCTACCGCCCGTCCGACGTGATCACCTCGATGTCGGGCAAGACCATCGAAGTGGGCAACACCGACGCCGAAGGCCGCCTGATCCTGTGCGACGCGCTGACTTACGCGCAGCGCTTCGAGCCGGCCGCGCTGGTCGACGTGGCCACCCTGACCGGTGCCTGCATGGTCGCCCTCGGCCACCAGACCGCCGGCCTGATGAGCAAGCACGACGACCTGGCCAACGAGCTGCTGGCCGCCGGCGAGCACGTGTTCGACCGCGCCTGGCGCCTGCCGCTGTGGGACGAGTACCAGCCGATGCTGGATTCGACCTTCGCCGACGTCTACAACATCGGCGGCCGCTGGGCCGGCGCGATCACCGCTGGCTGCTTCCTGTCGCGCTTCACCGAAGGCCAGCGCTGGGCCCACCTGGACATCGCCGGCGTGGCCAGCGATGAAGGCAAGCGTGGCATGGCCACCGGCCGCCCGGTCGGCCTGCTGAGCCAGTGGCTGCTGGACCAGGCCGCCCGCGCCTGATGCCGTACCCGACCCTGGCCGGCGCCCGCCGGCCGGGGCCTCGCCCGGCACCGCCGGAACCCTGCCTGACCCGGACCCTGCCATGCCCCGCGCCGACTTCTACCTGATCGCCAAGCCCCGCTTCCTGACCGAGCCGTTGCGCCTGGTCTGCGAGCTGGCACGCAAGGCCAACGACGCCGGGCTGTTCACCCTGGTGCTGGCCCGCGACCAGGCCCAGGCCGAGGAGCTGGACGAACTGCTGTGGGCGTTCGACAACGACGCTTACATCCCGCACCAGATCGCCGGCGAGGACATGGACGAGGAAGAAGCGCTGGTGCTGATCGCCGTACCCGGCACCGGGGCACCGGCGCGTCCGCTGGTGATCAACCTGCGTGATGAACCCTGGCTGGGCGAGTGCGAGCGCGTGCTGGAAGTGGTTCCGGCCGACCCGGAAGCGCGCGAACCGCTGCGCGAACGCTGGCGCCAGTACAAGGCCGCCGGTTACGACCTGAACAAGCACGACATGTAAGCGCGCCCCGGCCCCCTTGATGGGCCGCCGCCGCGCCCTGATCCCTCAACGATTACCTCCTGGTTCCCCCGCATGACCCAACTCGCCTCCAGCTACGACCCGAAGTCCTTCGAGACCGACCTCTACGAGGCCTGGGAGAAGGCCGGCCACTTCAAGCCGTCCGGCACGGGCGAGCCGTACACCATCCTGCTGCCGCCGCCGAACGTAACCGGCACCCTGCACATGGGCCACGCGTTCCAGCAGACCCTGATGGATGCGCTGGTGCGCTACCACCGCATGCGTGGCTACGACACGCTGTGGCAGGTCGGTACCGACCATGCCGGCATTGCCACCGAAATGGTGGTCAGCCGCAACCTGGCGCTGGAAGGCAAGGGCGAGACCCGCGATTCGCTGGGCCGCGAGGGCTTCATCGGCAAGGTCTGGGAGTGGAAGCAGCAGTCCGGCGACACCATCGAGCGCCAGATGCGCCGCCTCGGCACCTCCGCCGACTGGTCGCGCAGCACCTTCACCATGGACCCGCAGCCGTCGGCCGCCGTCAACGAAGCCTTCGTGCGCTGGTACGAGCAGGGCCTGATCTACCGTGGCCAGCGCCTGGTCAACTGGGACCCGGTGCTGAAGACCGCCATTTCCGACCTGGAAGTGGAGAGCGCCGAGGAAGACGGCTTCCTGTGGTCGATCGCCTACACGCTGGATGAAGGCCTGAGCTACGAGCACGTCGAGCGCGATGCCGACGGCGTGGAAACCCTGCGCGAAACCCGCGACTACCTGGTGGTCGCCACCACGCGCCCGGAAACCCTGCTGGGTGATACGGCGGTGATGGTGCATCCGGAAGACGAGCGCTATGCGCACCTGATCGGCAAGCAGGTGGTGCTGCCGTTGACCGGCCGCCGCGTGCCGGTGATCGCCGACGATTACGTGGACCGCGCGTTCGGCACCGGCGTGGTCAAGGTCACCCCGGCGCACGATTTCAACGACTATGAAGTGGGCGTGCGCCACAGCCTGCCGATGATCAACCTGTTCACCCCGGTGGCGGCGCTGAATGAAAACGCACCCGAACGCTTCCAGGGCCTGGACCGCTACGCCGCGCGCAAGGCCGTGCTGGCCGAGCTGGAAGACCTGGGCATCCTGGTCGAGACCAAGGCGCACAAGCTGCAGGTGCCGCGCGGTGATCGCACCGGCCAGGTGATCGAGCCGTACCTGACCGACCAGTGGTTCGTGAAGATGGACGACCTGGCCAAGCGTGGCCTGGAACTGGTCGAGGACGGAAGCATCCCCTTCGTTCCGCCGAACTGGATCAACACTTACCGCCACTGGATGAACAACATCCAGGACTGGTGCATCAGCCGCCAGCTGTGGTGGGGCCACCGCATTCCGGCGTGGTTCGACGCCGCCACCGGCAACTGCTACGTCGGTCGCAGCGAAGACGAAGTGCGCGCGAAGAACAACCTCGGCAGCGACGTGGTGCTGAACCAGGAAAGCGACGTGCTGGAGACCTGGTTCTCCTCGCAGCTGTGGCCATTCTCCACCCTGGGCTGGCCGAACGAACAGGCGATGGCCGAGCGCGGCTTCGACCGCTACCTGCCGTCGTCGGTGCTGATCACCGGCTTCGACATCATCTTCTTCTGGGTGGCGCGCATGATCATGGCCACCGACAACCTGGTCGGGAAGATCCCGTTCAAGGACGTCTACTTCACCGGCCTGATCCGCGACGGCCAGGGCCAGAAGATGTCCAAGAGCAAGGGCAACGTGCTCGACCCGCTGGACATCATCGACGGCATCACCATCGACGACCTGGTCGCCAAGCGTACCGGCGGCCTGATGCAGCCGAAGATGGTGGAGAAGATCGAAAAGGCCACCCGCAAGGAATTCCCGGACGGCATTGCTGCCCACGGTGCCGATGCGCTGCGCTTCACCATCGCCGCGCTGGCCACCCACGGCCGCGACATCAAGTTCGACATGAACCGCGCCGAGGGCTACAAGAACTTCTGCAACAAGCTGTGGAATGCCAGCCGCTTCGCGCTGATGAACACTGAAGGTGCCGCGTTCACCGGCGTGCCCAAGCCGCGCACCGATGCCGAGCGCTGGATCCTCGCGCGCCTGGCCGCCACCACTGCCGAAGCGCAGGGCCATTTCGCCGCCTACCGCTTCGATCTGCTGGCACAGTGCCTGTACGAGTTCGCCTGGAACGCGTTCTGCGACTGGTTCCTGGAACTGAGCAAGCCGGCCCTGAACGGTGCCGACGGCGCCGATGCCGAAAGCACCCGCCACACCCTGCTGTACGTGCTGGAAGCGCTGCTGCGCCTGCTGCACCCGCTCACGCCGTTCATCACCGAACAGCTGTGGCAGCAGCTGGCCCCGCGCCTGGGCCTGGCCGAAACCACGCTGTCGCTGCGCCCGTACCCGACCGCGGCCGAGTTCGAGGGCGATTTCGCCCAGGCCGAGGCCGACGTGGAATGGCTGAAGGCGGTGATCAGTGCCGTGCGCCGCGTGCGCAGCGAATTGAACGTCGCCCCGTCCAAGCTGGTGCCGCTGCGCCTGCAGGCCGGCCTGGAACAGGACCGCGTGCGCATCGAACGCTTCAGCGCTTCGCTGTCGTTCCTGCTGAAGCTGGACAGCATCCAGTGGCTGGCCGAAGGCGAAAGCGCACCGCCGGCTGCCGCTGCGATCGTGGGCGAGCTGAAGCTGCTGGTGCCGCTGGAAGGCCTGGTCGATCTCGACGCCGAGCGCGTGCGCCTGGACAAGGAAATCGCCCGCGTCGAAGCCGAAAAGGAAAAGAGCGAGACCAAGCTGGCCAGGTTCACCGACAAGGTGCCACCGGCGGTGGTCGAGCAGGAACGCGTGCGCCTGGTCGACTGGAACACCCAGCTGGCCGGCCTGCGCGAGCAGCGCGCGAAGCTGTAAGCACCATGCTGGTGGGTGCGGACCTCGGTCCGCACTGAGCGATGTGCCAACCAAGGTTGGCACCTACCCTGCCTCGCTCTGGTGGGTGCGGACCTTGGTCCGCACCGAGCGATGTGCCAACCAGGGTTGGCACCCACCAAACCCGGAACATTTTCCCGACATGGCATCATCGCTGGATGCCTCTTTCCATTTTCCTGCTGGTCCTCGCGGCTGCGGCCCTGCACGCCAGCTGGAATGCGATCGTCAAGCGCGGACCAGACAAATTCCTCGGCACCGTGCTGGTCACGGGCAGCGCCGCACTGCTGTCGGCGGCCGCCCTGCCCTTCCTGCCGTTCCCGGCCGCGCACTGCTTGCCGTGGCTGGGTGCGTCGGTGCTGTTGCAGGTGACGTACTACAGCCTGGTCGCACGCTGCTACCAGCAGGTCGACATGAGCCTGGCCTATCCCCTGATGCGTGGCAGCGCGCCGATCCTGGTTGCGCTGGCCGGCACCCTGCTGGGCGAACAATTGCCAGCTGCCGCGTGGCTGGGCGTGGTGCTGGTGAGCACCGGCATCCTGTGCATGGCACTGGGTGCGCGTGGCGGCCAACTGCGCTTGCCACTGCTGACCGCGGCGATGATCGCCACCTACACCCTGGTCGACGCGCAGGGTGCGCGCCAGTCCGGCAGTGCGCTCAGCTACACGCTGTGGCTGTTCCTGCTGTCGGGCATTCCCCTGCCGTTGTGGGCGCTGTACACCCGGCGCGACGCGGTGCTGGACTATGCGCGGCAGCATTGGCCTCTCGGTCTGGCCGGCGGCGTCGGCACCACGGCGTCCTATGCGATGGCGTTGTGGGCGATGACCCAGGCGCCGGTGGCGATGGTCTCCGCGCTGCGTGAATCATCGATCCTGTTCGCGCTGTTGATCTCGGTGTTCCTGCTGCGCGAGCGGATCCCGCGTGCGCGCTGGCTGGCAGCGGCGCTCATCGTCTGCGGTGTATTGGCCTTGCGGCTGGCGTGAGCAATGCGTGCCAACCAAGGTTGGCACCTACCGAAGCGGACAATGTGTGCCAGCCAGGGTTGGCCGCCGGTAGCTCCGGGCCGCGCCCGGCGAGCGCGGTAGTGCCGGCCGCTGGCCGGCAACCCTTCCCGGTTACAGCGGCGGCATCGCCTGCAGGTCGCCGTCGACCAGTTCGATCGCCATCACCACCGCGTCCTCGCGGCCCTGTGCGGCCGGGTAGTAACGCGGGCGGCGGCCGATCTCGTTGAAGCCTTCGCTGTGGTACAGCGCCAGCGCCGGCGCGTTGGACGGACGCACTTCCAGGAACACCCGCTGCGCGCCACGGTCGCCGGCCAGCTGCACCAGCGCCCGCAGCAGTTGCCGCCCGAGGCCACGCGACTGCGTGAACGGATCGATGCAGATGTTCAGCACATGGGCCTCGTCGGCGGCGATGCTGAGCACGCCGTAGCCGATCAGCTGGCCATCGCGCTCCATCGCCAGGCCGGGATAACCGGCACGCAGGCAGTCAACGAAGATGCCGCGGGTCCAGGGAAACGGATAGCCGCGTACTTCAATCGCCATCACCGCGTTGAGGTCGCTCTCGCGCAGCGCACGCAGGCTGACCGGACCGGGCTGGCTGACCGCACTCATGGCGTGCCCCGCTTGCGCAGGGTGCGCAGCTGCGGCCACAGCGCGCGCTTGGCGGCCGGGTCCTGGCGCAACTGGTCCAGCGGCCAGCTGTCCATCAGCGCCTGCGTGGCCGGATCGTTGGGGTTGCAGCCGGACGCGCGCAGCAAGGCGATCTGCAGGCGATCCGGCAGCCGCACCACCGGCTGCCGGGCATTGCCGCCGGGCAGCGGGCGGGCAGCGGCGGGCGCGGTGTCCGGTGCGCTGACCGGGGTCTCGCGACGCGGCGGTGCCGGGCGCTCCTGGCGGGAAACCGGTGTGGCCGCAGCCAGAGGCTCGCGCGCGGGTGCGGTGTGTGCCCGCGCCTGCTCCACCGCTGGCGCGGCAGCCGTCTCGGCTTCGGCCACGCTCAGCTGCAGCGCGGCATCCAGTTCCGCGGCCAACTGGCCGTCGTGGTAGACGGTGTAGCCCATGGCCTGCAGCCAGGCCTGCTGGGCCGGTGACCACAGCACGGGCAGATCCTGGCTCACGCGGCCTCGGGCTTCTTGCGCAGGCGCTGCACGGCCCACATCACCGGGCCGGACAAGGCGTACAGGATGCCCACCGCGAACAGCACGCGCGGCAGATCGATGACCGCGATGGCGATGGCCACCGGCACCAGGGCGAGCACCAGGAACGGCACGCGATCCGAACGGGTGCCCTTGGCAGCGCCGCCCTTGAAGCTCCAGAAGCGGATACGGCTGACCATCAGCAGCGCCGCGATGATCGTCACCGCCAGCGCCACGTAGCGCAGCTGGTTGCCGTCCCAGCCCAGGTTGCCATCGGCAAACGCCCAGACGAAGGACATCATCAGGCCCGCTGCGGCCGGGCTGGCCAGGCCAACGAACCAGCGCTTGTCGACCACCGCCACCTGGGTGTTGAAGCGGGCCAGGCGCAGTGCCGCGCAGGCCGCATACAGGAAGGCCACGGCCCAGCCGACGCGGCCGAGCAGCGGATCATCGAACTTCAGCCACGACAGCGACCAGTGGTACATCACCAGCGCCGGGGCCATGCCGAAGCTGACCAGATCGGCCAGCGAGTCGTACTGCACGCCGAATTCACTGCTGGTGCCGGTCAGGCGCGCCACGCGCCCATCCAGGCCATCCATCACCGCTGCCACGAACACGGCGATGCTGGCGTTGACGAAGTCCCCGTTGGCCGCGGCGATGATCGCGTAGAAGCCGGCAAACAGGCCGGCGGTGGTGAACAGGTTGGGCAGCAGGTAAATCGTGCGCGAACGCGGCGGCGGTGTGATCGGGTCCATGGAATCCAGTTTAATCGACTTGCCAGTGCTCGGCGCCAATGCTGCAATCGGCGTTCTACGCCCATTCCGTGGAGTTTGCCATGCGTGCCCTGTCCTGCCTTGGATGCCTGCTGCTGTTGGCCAGTGCCAACGTCGTGGCCGGCCCGGTCTATAAATGGAAGGACGCCAATGGCGTGACCCAGTATTCGGAGACCCCTCCGGCGGGCAGGAAATTCGAGACCCGTGCGCAGGCGCGCAGCCCACAGGCTGCGGCCAGCGCCGAGACCCCCGCCGCACCGGTGCCTGAGCAGTGCAGCACGGCCCGGGCCAACCTGGCCCTGCTGGACGGTGGCGGCCAGGTGATGCAGGACACCGATGGCGATGGCAAGGCCGATACCCCGTTGGCTCCGGAGCAGCGCAGTGCGCAGAAGGGATTGGCTGGAGCCGCCATCAAGGCTTACTGCCCGGCGGAGTGAGGGTATCGGCAGGGCTTGCAGCCCTGCACCTGCTTCAAGCAACGGCAACGTCAAACGCCAAAGCGGCTTCCTGAGGGATGGCGGGGCACTGTGGGTTTGCGGGGA